>SVKG01000003.1 GCA_015068565.1 Oscillospiraceae bacterium
TCTTCCCCTTATCGTAGGTATCGTAGCAGGAGCTTACTCTTCAATCTTTATTGCAGGTCAGTTCTGGGTACTGTTCAAGGGCAAAGATGCTAAAAAGATTAAATAATAAATAAATATTTAAAACAAAAAAGCACCTCGGCTGAGGTGCTTTTTTGTTGCATTTCCGTGCGGAAAAACGGAATGTTTGCCTTTTGCGGGAATATAATATAACAAAACTGCAAAGGAGAAATATATGTTTATTACTGTTAACGGAAAAGCGTTGATGTCGGCGTTAAAAGTGTTCTGCATCGTACTGGCGGTGGGGTGTATACTGTATTTTGCCACCGGCTCCCATATTACTGTGCTTCGGTGAGATATAAAAACACCCCCGGTTGTTCGGGGGTATCGCATTAAATTTTATTGCTCAGACAACCATTTTTTGTTTATGCCGATAGCATACTCGACTGCCTCACGTGCAGGACCGCCTATGATTTTGCGGTCACTTACACAGGTGTGTAAATCTATTGCGTGGTAGATGTCGTCTTCGATTATATCACTGCACTGTTTAAATTCTTCCATGGTGAACTCGTCAAGACTCTTACCTACATTGAGGGCATAAGCAACCATCTTGCCCACCACCTCGTGTGCCTGTCTGAAAGGCATTCCTTTTTTAACAAGGTAATCTGCCGCGTCAGTGGCATTGGTAAATCCGCCCTTGGCACCCTGTTCCATATTTTCCTTGTTGATTTTCATAGTGCGAATCATCTTGGTAAATACGGGTAAGCAGAGTTTAACGGTGTCTATGGCATCGAATATACATTCCTTGTCCTCCTGCATATCTTTGTTATATGCAAGGGGCAGACCTTTCATAGTGGTAAGTATAGACATAAGATCCCCGAACACCCTGCCGGATTTACCTCTTATAAGTTCGGCAACGTCGGGGTTTTTCTTCTGCGGCATAATGGAACTTCCGGTAGAACAGGCGTCGTCCATTTCCACAAAGGAAAACTCGTTGGTGTTCCACAAAATAAGTTCCTCGCTGAATCTGCTGAGGTGTACCATTATGATGGAGAGTATACCTGACAACTCTATAACATAATCCCTGTCGGATACGCCGTCGAGGGAGTTGAGGGTTATGGATGCAAAGCCCAACTGGTCGGCAACGTATTGCCTGTCAAAGGGGTAGGTGGTACCCGCCAGAGCGCCCGAGCCAAGAGGCATTACGTTGGTGCGCTCTCTCCAATCCGCAAGACGTGTGCAGTCGCGCTTGAACATTTCAAAATACGCCATAAGGTGGTGAGAGAGTGTAATCGGCTGTGCCTTTTGCAAATGAGTATAGCCGGGCATAATTGTTTGTGTATGCTCCTCTGCCATAGATATAAGACATTCCAGCAAGGATTTGAGCAAAAGTGAAAGTTCCTTTTCCTCGTCCATAAGATACATCTTGATATCAAGAGCCACCTGATCGTTACGGCTTCTGCCTGTGTGGAGTCTTTTGCCTATATCGCCTATGCGCTGTATAAGCAGAGTTTCTACATTCATGTGAATATCTTCTGCATCGGCAGAAAATTCCACCTTGCCGTTTTCTATATCTTCAAGAACCTCGCCCAGAGTTTTGACCAATGTGGCGCTGTCGCTTTCGGATATAACTCCGCATTTGCCCAGCATTTTTGCATGGGCAATACTGCCGCGTATATCCTGAGCATACATCCTGCCGTCAAAGCGTATGGATGAGTTGAAATCATTTACCTCGGAATCAGTGTTTTTGCTGAATCTTCCGCCCCAGAGTTTCATAGTTTTCAGACCTTTCTGTGGAAAAATTTCGTAACATAAACATTGTATAATAAAATAAGGCAAAAAGCAACGATAAAATGTATTTGGATTGACAAAATCATATTTATCGGTTAAAATATCTAAAAGGAGGTTTTGACATGTTTGAAAATGTATTACAACATATTCTCACTCAGGGAGAATTCTTTCTGAGGATACTTATATCGGGCATGTGCGGAATGCTGATTGGTTATGAACGCAAAAACCGACTCAAAGAAGCAGGAATCCGTACCCATATTATTGTGGCTCTTGGTGCTTCTCTTATGATGGTTATTTCAAAATACGGTTTTAACGACGTACTTGCCGAGGCGGGCAGGGCGGATGCATCGAGAATAGCGTCACAGATTGTAACGGGCGTAGGTTTCTTGGGTGCCGGTACGATTTTTGTGCGTAAACAGGCAATAAGCGGTCTTACCACTGCCGCAGGTATATGGACAACTGCCGGTATCGGTATGGCGCTGGGTGCAGGGATGTACAGCGTAGGTATTGCCACTGCGGTATCCGTAGTACTTGTGCAAAAGATATTCCACGGGGATATAAGATTTTTAAAAACCCCTTCTGCCGAGCAATTGGTTATCAGTGCAGAGAACACTCCTGAGGCAATCGACCATATTCTAAACACCCTTAAAGAAGGGGATATCGAGGTTTTGAATGTGAAAACCACTACGATTTCCAATGAGATGATAAATCTTGACATTTTTGCAAAAATACCCCGTGATTACGATAAAACCGAACTGCTGAGGATGTTCTCGGCGGATAAAAAGATAACGTCAATTGATTTTTAAGAGGTGGTCGAGATGGTTTGTCCACAGTGTGGAGCGTTAATAGAGGACGGCGTACCCGTTTGCGGCAATTGCGGAGTGTCCCTGAATGAGGAAATCCCCCGGGACAGTATTGAGAGGGAACAGTTTGTTTCAGGCGTACCCGCGTTGAGAGAGTTTGCCGATACAGAAGATAATACCCCCAAGGATAAGGACAGGAATATTTTTGTAAAATGTGTTTCTGTTTTGTGCGCGGTGGTGTGCTTTTGTATGTTTATGTTTGCCGCGGGAGCGGTTGAATCGAATGTGGTTTCAACGCAAGTACCGTCAGTGTTTGGCGGAATTTTCGGCAGCAGTCAGTCGGGCATCTCGGCAGAGTTGGGTGCGGCATTGCACTATGCCTTTATCGGTATGGGCTTTGCTTTCTCGGGAATGCTTTTAATATTGGGATTTAAAAAGAAATGATGCAGCGGGGGATACATCCCCCGCTTTGTTTTTGCGAGTATTATGTTGATTTTCAGCAGAAAATGTGGTAAGATGATTTCATCAAAGATGAAATCAGCGATATAAATTCCTTGTGGAATTTGCGATATACCTTGCGGTGCGATATATTACTTTGTAATGCGATATGCCCCTACGGGGCACACGTGTCCCTTCGGGATGAGATTAAGGAATATATAGCACGAACTAAGTGAGTATATCGCCAAAGCAGAGGCTTCTAAATTATTCATTGATTCTAAAATAACAGTGTTGTTTAAATACTCATGTTGATGGGCAACTACTATGGAAAAGGTATTGTTCACAAAATACAGTAGAAATTTAAAAGTCAAAGGTGTATAATCTTGCCATAATATTTTAAAAAAGGTGATTGTTATGGAGAAAAGCAATTCGAAAAAAATGTCGGACATTATTTATTATTACAAGTGGTATGCATTGGCTGTTATAGGCGTACTTGCCATTGTGTTGCTTTTTGTTCACGAATGTGCCACAACGGTAAAGGATGATATTGTTGTAAATATGCTTTTGAGCAACGATTATAACGAAGATGCTTCCGTAAACATTGCCGCAGACCTTGAAGGCAAACAGATATTTGCAGACCTCAACGGTGACGGCAGTCTTAAAACTTACATAAACATTGTAAAAGTCCCCTATAATCTGACCAGCGAAGCGGACATCTCTTCCAGTATGCAGGCGACAGTAGCCCTTGCCACGGATGATGCACTGCTGTGTCTTGTGGACGAGGATTTGCTTGAAATGTATGCAGAAAAAGGTTTTTTTGAAGATATCAAAGAAAAACTTCCGGCACAAATTGCAGTTCGGGATGACGCGTTTTTTACCACCTCAGACGGGAAGACCGTAGGCATAAGCCTTAAAGATAACGCTTATCTTGAAAAAATGGGCATATCAACCAAGTCTTTGTATGCTTGTATAAGGATTCCTATTGAAGGCTCCGATGAGGATATGCACAGTAAAAAGACGGAGGCGTCTGTGAACATTCTCGCCCATATAATCCAACAACAGTAACGAAAGATGTGAACGCCGTGACAAACCCAACCCTCGTTAAAAATAAGAGTTTCTTGTGCGACGGTGAACAGGACGAACTTCTCTGCTCTTATTGTCGGACAAAAAGTCCCGAAACAAGAAATGTGATATTCGAAAAATATATGCCTCTTGCCTCCGTGATAGCAAAAAAGTATGTTAACAAGGGCGTGGAATATGACGACCTGTATCAGGTGGCGTGTTTGGGGCTTTTACTTGCCATAGACCGTTTTGACTGTGCCAGGGGAGTAAGGTTTTCCACTTTTGCAACGCCTACGGTGATTGGTGAGATAAAAAAGTATTTCCGCGACAAGGGATTTATAATCAAACTGCCCCGCAGACTGTACGAGATTTTCCGCAGGGCAGACCGTATACGCCTTGCCCATGAGCAAAAAAACGGTGATATGCCCACCACCGGCGAGTTGGCAGGGATGCTGAGCGTAACTGACAGAGACCTTGCCGATGCACTGAGATACACCGATATTATGAATATGCGGTCTTTGGAGGAAACCGTGTATAATGACAGCGATGTTGGTCTGTCGCAGATAGTCGGGGTTGAGGAAGATTCGTTTTTGCTGATTGAAAACAGAGATTTCCTGTGCGAAAGTCTGCGCCGCCTTGATGCTGTGGAAAAGCGGATTTTGTTTTTAAGATATTATAAAAATAAAACCCAGAAGCAGATTGCATCGGAACTGGGTATATCGCAGATGCAGGTATCCCGTATAGAGAGGAAAGTTCTCGGCGTACTCAAACGTATGTATTTTAAATGATTTAATAAAACCGCTGTGTGCAGAGCACACAGCGGTTTTTGTTTAATTAAAATATTCTTCGGGGTTTACGCTTCTGCCGTCTTTTATGACTTCAAAATGCAGATGTGCCTCCTCGGCTATTTCAAACTCCGCAGTATCGCCCACAACACCAATGGCACTGCCCGAATCAATGTCGTGTCCTTCCTCCACCATATCAGTAGAGGAGAGATTCGAATACTTTGTCATAAGCCCGTCGCCGTGGTCGATTATCACTGTAATTCCGTAGGCATCGTCGGTGTAACACTCGTGTACAGTACCACCGGCTGAGGCAATCACGGTGGAACCTATTGGCGCGTGGATGTCTATGCCCTTATGCAGACGCCAGTCCTCCATGGTTTTGGAGTATGCAAGTTCCGTGTCACTGTGCTTTTTTAAGATGTCCCCGTTTACAGGTATAATAAGACTTGTCACCTTTGGTACTGTCGGCTCGGGTACACTCTCTTCAAAAACTTCCGTAACCTCGGGTTGATCATCCTCCGATACCGGGATTACTCCATCGCTTTGCCACAGATGTTCAGGAACCATAGTCGGCTGACTCTCTTCCGCTTTGTCGGGAATGTCAATGTGTATCTGCTCCCGGGTAACAGCAGGGGATAAATCCGGCATATCAATCTCGCTGTTTTCAGACAGTTTTGTAATGGCATCATCCCTTGTGCGGATAAAGTATCCCGTTGTGCCCACCGTCACAATAGACACAAAAACAAGAATATAAAACCACCTGCCCGTTTTGTCGCGGGGCTGTTTTTTCGGTGTTGCTTTAAGTATGATTTTTTTCATAGGAAGCACCTCCGAGATTTATTATTGACAAAATTCAGTCTATTATACATTTTTCACCAAACAAAAGGATATGGCATATTATATAAAACGAAGGAGGTATGGTTATGCAGGTAGTAGTATGGAAAGCACCTAAATTCTGGAAAAAGATACTCCGCAGGGTTTTTAAAATACATAGCGAAGAATAAAAAGATTATACTCTTTCGGATATACAAAAAACCGCCGGTGAATATCACCGGCGGTTAATGATTTGATGCGCATTAAATCATTATAAAATTATGCCTGCTGAGTCTTATAAGTACGCAGACATCTGCTGCAAACCTTCAAAGTTTTGGGAGTACCGTTAACGGTAGCCTTTACAGTTCTGATATTAGGTTTCCAGGTTCTGTTGGAACGTCTGTGAGAGTGGCTCATCTTGATACCAAAGGTAACACTCTTGCCGCAAATTTCACACTTTGCCATATATAAAACACCTCCTGCTTTCAAATCCAAATAAGATACGAATAGTATTATAACAGACAATTTTTCAAAATGCAAGTATTTTTTTAATATCTTATGAAAATATTTGAAAATAATATGTTGACAAACGAAAACCGTTGTAGTACAATATAAAGGCTGATTTGGTATCAGCTTCCTTGCTCCTCAGAGGTTGAGGGGCCATAAGTCCGGGAGGAGGTGACTATATAATGGAAAACGTAATCAACAAGTATGAAACGATTTTCGTTATCGACACTGGTGTAGGTGAGGAGGCAACAGCCTCTTTGGTAACGAAATTCAAAGACCTCATTGCCGCTAACGGCACAGTTGATAACGTAGACGAGTGGGGCAAACGCAGACTCGCATACGAAATCGACCACAAGAGAGAGGGCTACTACACCTTGATTGAATTTTCTTCACAGGCAGAGTTCATCGCTGAGTTGGAGAGAATTTACGGCATCACAGACGGTATCATCAGAAGTATCGTTATCAGAAAAGAGCAGTAATTATTGCTTAAACAAAGGAGGGTTTTTGGGTGAACAAAGTTATTTTGATGGGTAGACTTACCCGCGATCCGGAACTTCGCAGCACTCCCAACGGCGTAAGCGTGTGTACATTTTCACTTGCAGTGAGCAGACGTTTTAAAAATGCCAACGGCGAGTATGATGCAGATTTTATTAACTGCGTAGCGTGGAGACAGACCGCAGAGTTCATCAGCAAAAACTTTACAAAGGGCAGAATGCTCGGTGTAGTTGGTTCTATTCAGACCAGAAATTATGATAAGGACGGTCAGAGGGTTTACGTAACAGAAGTTAGCGTAGATGAGGCGTATTTTGCAGGTGATAAAGGACCCGGCAGAGCGGATGACGGCAGAGGTACTGCCACACCCGCAGACGGCGGTGCAGCATTTGGCGCCGGAGACGGATTTATTCCTATGCCCGCAGAGGACGACCTTCCTTTCTAAAACAACCCAATAAGGAGGTAAGTTAAGATGGAAGAAAAGCGTTTTCGCAGAAAACCCCGCAGAAAAGTTTGTGCATTCTGCGCGGAAAAAGTTGAACACATAGATTACAAAGACGTTGCAAAACTCAGAAGATTTGTTTCTGAACGCGGCAAGATTTTGCCCAGACGTGTTACAGGTAACTGTGCTAAACATCAGAGACAGCTTACAACGGCTATCAAAAGAGCAAGACACATTGCTTTGCTCCCCTACACAACAGATTGATTTTAACTGTTATCGGACGCTCCGCTTTTGCGGAGCGTTTTTTTGTTAAAAAAGGCGCTTATTTTATAAAAAACATTTCACTTTTCTGTATATGTGTGTTATAATTAGTATTATATATTAAAAGGGATAATATTATTTGGAAGTGATAAAGTGAAAAAACATATTTGTGTTCTGTTCGGCGGCAAATCTGCGGAATACCCTATTTCGTTAAGAAGTTGCGCTTCTGTACTTAAAAACATTGACAGGGATAAATACAGTATAACAACCGTAGGCATTACCAAAGACGGTGTATGGTACCTTTATGACGGCAGTATAGAAAATATAGAAAACGACACCTGGCTGAGCGGCAATCTCAAAAGAGTATGCTTAGACCATAACCCTGCTGACCCCTGCCTTCTTGTTATGGACGGCGAGGGTATCGGCAAGATTAAAATAGACGTGTATTTCCCTGTACTCCACGGCACTAACGGTGAGGATGGTAAACTTCAAGGCCTGTTTGATATGGCAGGTGTTAAGTATGTCGGCGTAGGACTTTTGGCGTCTGCAATGGGTATGGATAAAGAGTATGCCAAGATTGTGTTCAGACACGCGGGGATAAATCAGGCAGATTGGGTTACTGTTCACGATTATGATGACAGGGATAGCAAGATTTGGGAAATCGAAAACAAGTTCGAATACCCCGTGTTCGTTAAACCTGCCAACGCGGGTTCGTCCTTTGGCATAGGCAAGGCCTATGACAGGGAGCAACTTATCTCTGCTATGGATAATGCATTTAAGTTTGACCGCAAGATTATTGTAGAAGAATTTTTGAAAGGTCACGAGGTTGAATGTGCAGTTTTAGGCAACAGCGGTGATGTAAAAGCCTCAACCGTAGGCGAGATTGTGGCTGACGAGGATTTCTACACCTTCGACTCCAAATACTCCGCCACATCTCAGACAAAACTGCATATACCGGCACTTATAAGCGAGGATGCCATAGAAAAGGTACGCACCCTTGCGGTAAAGGCGTTTGAAGCCCTTTCCGGCAGAGGCCTTTCAAGAGTTGACTTTTTTGTTGACGGAGAGGAAGTAAGAATCAATGAGATAAATACTCTCCCCGGATTTACAAGTATAAGTATGTATCCGAAACTTTTTGGCTATGAAGGTATAGAGTTTACTGATTTGCTCACAGCACTTATAGAACTTGCACAGAAATAATCAAAAAAAGGACTGTTTGTATGGATAACAGATGTATAGGTGTTTTTGACTCCGGTCTTGGGGGGCTTACCTGTGTGCGGGAACTTTCAAAAGTTCTCCCCGGCGAGGATGTCGTATATTTCGGCGATACGGGCAGAGTCCCTTACGGTTCAAGGTCCGAGGAAACTATTAAAAAATACGTTCGCAGCGACATTGAATTTTTAATGACCCACCCCGTTAAACTGATAGTTGCCGCCTGTGGAACAGCCAGTGCTATTGCCGTGCCGGAACTTGCCGTGGAATATGATGTTCCCGTTATAGGCGTTGTTGAATCGGCTGTTTCAGCAGCGGTTTCGGCCACAAAAAACGGCAAAATCGGCGTCATCGGCACAAGCGGTACAGTGCGCAACGGTAAGTACCGAGACCTTTTGCATAAAGCAGATAAAGGCTTTGAGGTATTCGCCAAAGCCTGTCCGCTCTTTGTTCCCCTTGTGGAGAACGGGTATGCAGACCACGAGGTTGCATATATTATCTGCCGCGAATATCTTGAAGATATCAAAAAAGGCGGAGTAGACACACTGATTCTTGGCTGTACCCATTACCCTATTATGAAGTCAGTAATTTCTTCCGTAATGGGAGATAGTGTCACACTTATCGACCCCGGAGCAGAGGTGGCACGTTATGTGGGCGAGTTTCTTAAATCAAATGAATTGATGTCCGACAACAAATGCGGAAGCAACAAATATTTTGTCAGCGACTCTACCGAGGATTTCGGCAAAATTGCGGGATTGTTCCTTGGCAAGGATATAAGCGATATTGTTAAACAGATAGATATAGAAAAGTATTAACGGAGGATTAGATTTGAAAAAAGGTAACTGTGTTATTTCAATTAAAGGAATGCAAACCTATTGTGACGAACTGACCGATTCCACCGATGTCAAGATGATGGCAGAGGGTGATTTTTCCGAATCGGACGGCAAGTATTTTGTGGTGTATGACGAAACGGAAGCAACAGGTATGGAGGGTACAAAAACGACTCTCGAAATTTGCGACGAGTATGTTTCCCTCACTCGTGAGGGCAAGGTGGAAACCACTCTGCTGTTTATAAAAGGCAGACAGACCACCAGTTATTACGATACGCCATTCGGCACAATTGTTATGGGCATCTCTACCGATGACATTGCAAACAGTGTTGATGCAAACGGCGGAAATGTAAGCGTAAAGTATGGCATAAGCCTTAATAATGTTTTTACAGGTACTAACACTTTTGATGTTAACATAAGAAAAATTTGATGAAAGGTGACAAATATGAATATTATCCAGAACATAAAAAATCAAATTGAATCAGTAGTAAAGGACGGAGTTAACAAAGCCGGTTACGAGGCTGATGTTATAGAGATTGAAATTCCCGCCAATAAAAGTAACGGCGATTTCTCTGTCAACACAGCGATGAAACTTACCAAAACGGCAAAACGTCCCCCCCGAGAGATTGCGACTGCAATCGTTGAGGCAATCGACACCGATGGCACATATATAGACAGGGTAGAGATTGCAGGACCGGGGTTTATAAACTTTTATCTTAACGAGCAGTGGAGATATGACGGGTTGAAGGCAGTCCTCAGCGAAGGCGAGAATTTTGGTAGGACAAATATCGGTAACGGTAAAAAAGTTATGGTTGAGTTTGTATCTGCCAACCCCACAGGACCTATGCACATGGGTAATGCCCGTGGCGGTGCGCTGGGTGATACATTGGCAAATGCACTCTCCTGGGCAGGTTTTGATGTTACCAAGGAGTTTTATGTAAATGATGCCGGTGCACAGATTGAAAAATTCGGCAAATCACTGGAAGCCCGTTATATCCAGCAACTTAAAGGTGAGGATGCCTTTGAGTTCCCCGAAGACGGTTATCAGGGCGACGATATAAGAGAACACGCCAAAAACTTTATTGCAATAAACGGCGATAAATATTTGGATTGTGATAGCGACACACGCCGTAAGGCATTGGTTGATTATGCTCTTGAACTCAATGTTCAGGGCCTTGTAGACGGTCTTGCCAAGTACAGAATTTTCTATGATGTATGGTTCAGAGAGAGTACCATCCACGCCAACGGAGAGGTAGCACAGACTATTGAGGACCTTAAAAAGAGCGGTATAACTTATGAAAAAGACGGCGCTTTGTGGATAAAGACTACCGAGTTCGGCAGTGAAAAAGACGAGGTGCTTATCCGAGCCAACGGTATCCCCACATACTTTGCGGTGGATATTGCATACCATAAGAACAAGTTTGCAATAAGGAATTTTGATAAGGTTATAAACGTATGGGGAGCAGACCATCACGGCCATGTGGCGCGTATGAAAGGTGCTATGGATGCCATCGGCATAGACTCTTCAAAACTTGAAATAGTTATAATGCAACTTGTACGCCTTATGCGCAACGGCGAGGTAGCCAGAATGAGCAAACGTACAGGTAAGATGATCACCATGAACGACCTTATAGACGAAATCGGCTGCGACGCGGCAAGATTTTTCTTTAATCTCCGTCAGGCGGGAAGTCACCTTGACTTTGACCTTGACCTGGCAATAGCACAGAACAGCGATAATCCCGTGTTCTATGTTCAGTACGCCCATGCGCGTATTTGCAGTATTATAAGAACTTTGGAGAGCGAGGGCATCACTCTGGGCGAGAATGCCGACCTCACACTCCTTACCAACCCCGAGGAACTGGCTTTGACAGAGAAAATCATATCACTGCCCGACGAAATCAATCAGGTGGCAGACAGTTTAGAGCCGAGCAGACTCACAAGATACGTTCTCGACCTTGCAGCATTGTTCCACTCTTTCTATAATTCCTGCAAGGTAAACACTGATGATGCCGCCCTTACTCAGGCTCGTCTTACTCTTGTATATGCTGCCCGTACCGTTATAAGAAACGTATTTGAAATACTTAAAGTAACCGCACCCGAGAAAATGTAATTGAAAGGAAGATACCATTGAAAAGATTTTTTAATAAACTGACAGCGTTGCTGCTTTCTTTTACTGTCGTGTTTTCGTTTGTATCAACTGTGTCTGCCGAGGAACCTACATATAAGCAGAACCTTGCAAGTGTGCTCACAGAGGCGGCTATAAAGAGTGTTGCCGACAATTATAAATACGGGATTGACGAAGTAGAACTTTACAAACACGCCCTTCGCCAATTATTGTCGGACAACCCCGAACTTATGGGTACGGCGCTTAAAGGTGTTTACGGCAACTTAGACGAACACTCCACATATTTTACCGAGGAAGAGTTTGATATGTTTATTGAAAATCTTTCGGGCGAATTTTGCGGTATCGGTGTAACCATTATGGAGTTTGAAGAAGGACTCCTTGTAACAGAAGTTCACAAAAACTCCCCCGCAGATAAAGCAGGTATCCGTCAGGGTGACGTTATTGTATCTGCCGACGACATCAATATACGTGGTATGGCGATAGAACTTGCAAAATCCTATATTGTGGGTCTTAAAGGAACTGCTGTAAAGATAGGTATCGTAAGAGACGGTGTGCCTGTGTTTTTTGATATTGTCCGTGACGTTGTTACGGTAGAGCCGGGATTTTACCAACTTTTAGAGGGTAACATAGGTTATATACAACTTTCCGGCTTTGACGACCACTCCGACGAATTTATTGAAAAAGCGATGGCATCTTTAAAAGATGCTAAAAACATTATTCTGGATTTGCGTTATAATCCCGGAGGCAGTCTTGAAGTACTCCGTCTTGTTGCAGGACACACACTTCCGAAAGGTCCGGTTTTGCATCTTCAATACCGCGACGGTGAAAGCCAGAGTATAGAAAATGAAAAAGACGGACTCACCAAGAAATTTGTTGTGCTTGTAAATAACGGTACTGCCAGTGCGGCGGAGGCATTTTCTGCGGCGGTGCAGGATTATGATGCCGGTGTTGTTGTAGGTGAGCAGACCTACGGCAAAGGCACTATGCAGATAGTAAACGGATTTATAACGGGCGGCGGATATAAACTTACAGTTGCCGAATATCTTTCACCCGATAAGCGAATCATAAATGATATAGGTGTTGAGCCGGATTACAAAGTATCTCCCAGAGTAGTTAAATACAGTGATATATATTTTACACCCGTCACCTTTGAAAGAGTGTTGAAAGTAGGTGACGAGGGCGAGGATGTTCTTGCTATGGAAGAGCGCCTTAACGCCATGGGCCTTAGTGTGGGTATTCCCGACAAAGTGTTTGACGACGATACGTTCTATGCAGTTAAAAAGTACCAGGAGATTGCGGGACTCTACCCCTACGGTGTTTTGGATATTACCACACAACTGAGTATCCACAGTTATTTGCAGAATAAGGAAATCGTTATTGACGAGGCGTTGAATACTGCCATTGAACTTGCTTCGGGAGATCTGGACAAGCATATATCAGAGTCTGCGAAAGAGCGGGAAACCGCCTTGCGGGAGAAAGCCGAAAAGGATGCAAAGGAAGCGGCAAGGAACGCCGAATAATCTATAACGGAAAGGGAGAGGGCAAATGAAAAGATATATGATAATAGACGGCAACAGTATTATCAACCGTGCCTTTTATGCCATCAAAAATCTGACTAACAGTGCCGGACTTCCCACCAACGGGATTTACGGATTTTTGAATATCCTCTTTAAAAATATAGATGAATACTCTCCTGATTATATATCTGTTGCCTTTGATATGCGCGCTCCCACATTCAGGCATAAGTATTACAAGCAGTATAAGGCACAGCGCAAAGGTATGCCTGAGGAGTTGGCGTTGCAGATGCCGGTTTTAAAGGAAATACTGTCTGCAATGAACATCAGTATTTATGAAAAAGAAGGTTACGAGGCAGACGATATTATCGGTACTGTCAGCCGTATTTGTGAAGAGGACGGCATGGAATGTCTTATCCTCACCGGCGATAAGGACGACCTTCAACTGGCTTCGGATAATACAAAGATTCTTTTAACCGCTACCCGTATGGGTGCAACCACCACAGAGGTTTATGATGCCACTGCGGTACTTAACAAATACGGAGTCACCCCCCACGAATTTATAGCCGTAAAGGCGCTTATGGGTGACACTTCGGATAATATTCCCGGAGTATCCGGAATAGGCGAAAAGACTGCCTTTGCCCTTATAGGTGAGTTCAAAAGCCTTGAAAACTTATACGATAATATAGACTCACCCAATATAAAACCCGCAGCGCGGGGCAAACTCATATCAGGCAGAGAAGATGCGGATATGAGTTATTATCTTGCAACGATTGACAGATTTGTACCCGATAACTATGATGTAGAATCAGATACTTTAAAAGAGTTTAACACAGCCCGACTCACGGAACTTTTTACAAATCTTGAACTTAAATCATTTCTCAAAAGAGTCGGTTCAACGGCAGAGAATACCTTTGACCTGCCCGAAAGCGAGAAGTTTGACTCCCCCGACAGATTTAAAGAATTACTTGATAAAACAGTGGACAAACTGTTTTACAGGATATATACAGACGATAACGGCATATTCGCTTTTTCGTTTTTGTACGACAAAAAGTGTGGATATATAACATCAGGATTCGGCATAAGCGGTACCGATATAGCAGAGGCAGTTGCCTCTGTTATGGCAGATGCTTCTGTTATAAAGGTATCGTGTGATGTAAAGTCTGATATGGTACTTCTCCACAAATATGGTGTTAAAATAAATAACTATTACGATATAAGCATTGGCGCATACATCCTTGATTCCGCCCGTTCTCTGTACTCTCCATCTGCTCTGGCGGATGCTTTTCTCTCTCTTGATATTGCCGATTGCGAAGAAGTGCTTGGCAAGGGTAAGAGCCGCAAGAGTATGGGCGAACTTGCTGAGGATATCCTTATTAAAATTGTTTGCGGTGAAACAGGTGTCCTGCCCCTTTTGTATAATTATGAAAACGAAAAAATCGACTCTCTCGGGCAGAGAAATCTTTGCGACTCCATTGAGATGCCCCTTGTTGAAGTTCTGGCGTCTATGGAGACAGAGGGCTTTCTGGTAGACAGAGATAAACTTGCAGAATACGGCCGTATGTTGCAGATTCGAATAAGCGAACTTGAAGGTGAAATATACGCCCTTGCAGGGGAAGAATTCAATATTTCATCACCAAAACAACTCGGTGTTATCCTGTTTGAAAAGTTAGGGCTCAAAGCGGCTAAAAAGACAAAAACGGGATACTCCACTAACGCGGAGGTTCTGGAAAAACTCACCGGCAAACACGAGATTGTCGGCAAAATCCTTGAATACAGACAGATAACAAAGTTAAAATCCACCTATGCCGACGGTCTTGGTGCTTTGATAGACCCGACAGATAACAGAATACATTCAAACTTTAAACAGACAGTAACCGTCACCGGCAGAATAAGTTCTACTGAACCTAATTTGCAAAATATCCCCGTGCGTATGGAACTTGGCAGAGAGATACGGAAGATGTTTGTTGCCCGTGAGGGGTATGTGCTTATAGACGCGGACTACTCCCAGATTGAACTGCGCGTTCTTGCCGCAATGTCAGGGGATGAGGCTATGATAGGTGCATTTACCCGTGGTGAGGATATACATTCCGCCACGGCGACGGCGCTTTTTGGCAATCAGGAGATAACACCACTGCTCCGTTCCCGTGCCAAGGCGGTTAATTTCGGCATTGTCTACGGTATGGGCAGTTTTTCTCTTGCGGGGGACCTTGGAATCTCCGTAGCCGAGGCAAAGGAGTATATAGATAACTATTTTGCAAAGCATCCCAACGTAAAGAAATTTATGGACAAAGCCGTTGCCGATGCACACGAGCAAGGCTGGGTAGAAACTGTTTTCAACCGCAGACGGTATATTCCCGAAATCTCTTCAAGCAATTTTGCTCTTCGTGCGTCGGGAGAGCGTATGGCTATGAATACACCCATTCAGGGCAGTGCCGCCGATATAATTAAGATTGCTATGGTAAGTGTGTATAACGCGCTTAAAAATCTTGAAAAATCAAAACTGATTTTACAGGTACACGACGAACTTATTATAGAAGCCCACGAAAGTGAGGCAGACGAGGCAAAGAAAATCCTTACCGAATGTATGGAAAATGCGGTGGATTTAGTCGTTCCTATGGTGGCAGAAGCAAATATCGGCAACAGTTGGTACGATGCAAAATAAAGGATGAGTAAAATGGCAAGAAAGATATTGAAAGGTCTGTTTAACAGAATAAGTATAGTAATACTGCTTATCTGTGTTCAGGTGATATATTTTGTATTTGCCGTATGGAAACTTTCGCTGTATTCTCAGTATATCTCCTGGGGGATGACGCTGATTTCCGTCGTAGTGGTGCTGGGCATTATAAGCCATGACGAAAATCCGTCTTTCAAACTTGCGTGGTGTATAGCGATACTGGCGTTTCCTTTGTTTGGGGGATTGTTTTATTTAATAGTCCGCAAACAAACCGACAATAAGGCGTTCAGAGAACGACTGCAAAGCACTGCGCAGTTGACTCCCGCGCTTACACAGAGCGAATCCGTACTGCGTATGCTGTGCCAATGCAGTGAAGATGCCGCCATACAGGCAAAGTATCTTGTATCCAAGGCGGGATTTCCCGTATATGATGCATCGGGGGCGGTGTATCTGCCTTTGGGCGAAGTGTTTGTTGAAGAACTCATAACGCGGCTTGGCAGTGCGGAAAAGTTTATATTTATGGAATACTTCATAATAGCCGACGGCAAGATGTGGAACAGAATCCTCCCGATACTTAAACAGAAAGCCGCCGACGGAGTGGATGTCCGTGTTATGTACGATTCGATGGGCTCACTGTTTTTAAACCCCGATAACTACTATAAACAACTGGAAGAGCAGGGTATAAAGTGTGTTGAATTCAACCGCTTCCGCCCCACTGCTTCTTCCATACAGAATAACCGAGACCACCGTAAAATATGTGTCATAGACGGCAGATACGCCTTTACGGGCGGGATAAATATCGGTGATGAATATATCAATCAACTTGACCGTTGCGGCCACTGGAAAGATAATTCAGTAATGATAATAGGCGATGCGGTTAAAAGTTTTACCCACATGTTTTTGCAGTTGTGGAACTCCTGCCGCGGCGAGGCAGATAACAGAGATTATCTGTCCGAAACATTGCCGAAGATAGAAAACGACGGATTTATTATCCCTTATGCAGACACCCCATGGGATGATGAGTTTGTGAGTATGTCGGTTTATATGAATATGATTTCAAGGGCAAAGAAGTATCTATATATAACCACCCCGTATTTCATTATCGGTGATGAATTTATAACTGCCCTTGAACTTGCTGCCAAAAGCGGAGTGGATGTGCGCGTAATAACTCCCGGGGTATGGGATAAAAAATTTGTTTATATAACCACCTGTTCATATTATGAACGGCTTATCAAGGCGGGTATCCGCGTTTATCAGTACACTCCGGGATTTATACATGCAAAGACGTTTATCTGTGACGATGAGATTGCAACGGTAGGCACTTCCAACGTGGACTACCGCAGTATGTATCTGCAATATGAGTGTGGTGCATGGATGTTCGGGTGCAGTTGTATAAAGGATATAAAAGAGGATATCTTAGACATTATTGAAAAATCCAATGAGATAACCTACGAACAATGCAGAAACACACCATTGAAAATACGCGTGGCACAAAGGCTGTTTCAGCCGTTTGCGCCGCTTATGTAGAGTAAGCAGTTGTTTAATCAAAGGGAGGACATATTATGAAAAACTTTTTAAAACGAAAAAACATCAACATCTCATTCAAGGCGTATTTTATTGATGCACTGGGCGCTATGGCGCTGGGTCTTTTTGCATCATTGTTAATCGGTACTATCTTCGGTACGGTATACGATAAAACCGGTATCGAGTTTTTCGGTAAGATGAAAGAATTTGCAACGAGCGCATCAGGACCGGCTATGGCGGTTGCAATCGGTGCTGCCATGAACGCACCGTCTTTGGTGCTGCTGTCCCTTTGTGCTGTGGGCTTCGGTGCCAATCTGACCGGCGGACCTATGGGTACATTTGTTGCAACGGTAATAGCCACAGAATTGGGTAAGGTGGTATCAAAGGAAACCAAGATTGATATTTTAGTCACTCCTACCGTTACTATCGCCACAGGAACTGCTCTGGCAATATGGACAGGCCCTGCCATAAATACAGTTATGACCGCCTTTGGTACACTGATAATGACTTGCACAGAACTCCAACCCTTCTGGATGGGTATGCTGGTGTCGGTTGTAGTCGGAATATGCCTGACTCTGCCAATCAGTTCTGCGGCAATATGTGCGTCTCTCGGTCTTATAGGTCTTGGCGGCGGCGCAGCAACTGCCGGATGCTGTGCACAGATGATAGGCTTTGCCGTTATGACGCTTAAAGAAAACGGCGTAAGCGGACTCATCGCTCAGGGTTTGGGTACAAGTATGCTGCAAATGGGTAATATTATGAAAAACCCCCGTATATGGATTCCCGCAATACTCACTTCGGCAATAACCGGACCTGTTGCCACCTGTGTGTTTAAACTTGAAAATTACGTTGCGGTTGCCTCCGGTATGGGTACCTGCGGACTTGTAGGCCCTATCGGTATGATGACATCCGACAGCATAACTACATATCAGATAATCGGGATGATAACGGTGTGCTTTGTACTTCCTGCGATTCTTACACCTATATTTTCCGGATTGCTTAAAAAGATGAAGTGGATAAGTTCCGATGATTTGAAACTTAATCTGTAAAAGGAGAACTGTTGTGAATCTTAAAAAAATCCTTTCAATATCAGTCTGCAAAGGGCTGATAAAAATCGGTCAGTTAATGGGCAAAAAAGGCTCATATACTCCCGGTGTTATCGCTATGAAGATATGTCCCGACATACTCAGGATGCTCTCGGCACAGGTGAGAGGCGATATAATTTTTGTGTGCGGAACAAACGGCAAGACGACCACCAATAATCTGTTGTGTTCTTTGATAGAGAGTAACGGCAAGAAGGTGGTATGCAATAAAGTTGGAGCCAATATGTTGGCAGGTATAACAGTTGCATTTATAGAGAAAGCCACCTTAACCGGAAAACTTGACGCCGACTACGCCTGTATAGAGTGTGACGAGGCAAGTCTGCGCCATGCGGTTAAGCATGTTCGTGCAGATAAGGTTGCGGTTACAAATCTTTTCCGTGACCAGTTAGACCGCTATGGTGAGATAGAATCCACCATAGGCCTTCTCAATGAAGCACTGGAAAAAACAGAGAACACCACCCTTATACTTAACGGCGACGACCCTATGAGCGCCACTCTGGGCAGAGGGCGTAATGCTGTTTATTACGGCATAAATGAGTGCTGCAACGAAGAAGTCAAATCCACCGGTGAGGGCAGATTCTGTACAGTGTGCGGCGCTCCCCTTGAATATAACTTTTTCCATTACAGCCACTTGGGGGACTGGCACTGTTCAGCCTGTGATTTCAAACGTCCCCATATAGACTACGGTGCAGATAATATTGACCTTGACGGAAAACTTGCCTTTGATATCAACTCCTTCACCCGTCTTGATGTAAATTACAGAGGCTTTTATAATATTTATAATATTCTCGCGGCGTATACAGTTTATGACTTGCTGGGCCTTAAAAACCGTAATATAAATAAGGTTCTCACCTCATATAAACCCCAGATAGGCAGAATGGAAGAGTTTACCGTGGGCGGTAAACCCGTTATATTAAACCTTGCCAAAAACCCCGCGGGATTCAATCAGGCAATCGCCACACTGGCATCTGATAAACGGAGTAAAGATGTGCTTATCGCCGTAAACGACGCCCCCTCCGATGGTATGGATATATCCTGGCTGTGGGATGTGGATTTTGAAAAGTTGTCCTCCTGCGGAGTAGGTGTTGTTTCCGTTTCTGGCGAAAGACGTCACGACGTGGCACTCCGCCTTAAATATGCGGGATTTGACAACGCCCCCGTAACAGATATAACGGCAGATACGTTGAAAGACATAGCCGCAGGTGATGGAGAGGTGTGTTATCTGCTTGTGAATTATACGGTGCTTTTTGCCACACAGAGCATTTTAAAAACCATTTGCGATAAAGGATGAAAATAATATGAAAATAACTGTCGGACATTTATTTCCCGATATGCTTAACCTTTATGGTGATTCGGGCAATATAGCAGTGCTAAAACACAGACTCCAATCCCGAGGCATAGAAACGGAAGTTACAGCATACGGTATAGAAGATGAAATAGATTTTTCAGCCGTTGATATTCTTCTTATAGGCGGTGGTGGGGAGAGAGAGCAACACCTTGCCTGTGGAAGACTTAAACAGATGCGCGATGACATTGTATCTTACGCAGAGGATGGCGGGGTTATCCTTGCCGTATGCGGCGGATATCATATACTGGGCAAAAGTTATGACCATAACGGCGAAAAGGCGGAAGGCATAGGCGTTTTGGATATTATTACTCAAAACGGCAAAGAACGCCTGATCGGAGATGTTGTTCTACAAAGCGACCTTGTAAAGTCAACCGTTGTAGGTTTTGAAAATCATACGGGCAAAACTTCAATCGGTAACTTAAAACCCTTCGGCAGAGTACTGTACGGGCACGGAAACGGCGATGACGGTACAGAAGGTGTCGTATACAGACATATTATCGGCACAAACCTACACGGTCCTTTGCTGCCGAAAAATCCTGCCGTTGCTGACTGGCTTATAGAAAAAGCCATTGAACGCCGCGGCGGTGAACTTCCTCTTGCACCGCTCAATGATACTGCCGAGCAGGAGGCGCATAATTATATTGTTGGGAGATTTAAAAAGTAAATGAAAAAAGCAATCAGAATCATCACCTATGTATTGATACCTTTGCTTTTGATGTTGTTTTCCGCACCTCAACTGCTAAAAACCCTGTATCCGTTAAAGTATGAGGATACAATTGAGGAGTGCAGCACCAGATACGGGCTTGACAAATATCTTGTAATGGGTGTTATAAGTGCGGAAAGCCGCTTTTCAGAGGAAGCCGTAAGCAATAAAAATGCAAAAGGTCTTATGCAACTTAAAGATGAAACTGCCCTGTGGTGCAGTGAAAAATACGGCATAGTCGGAGACATCACAGACAGTAAGGTTAATATAGAAATTGGCTGTGCATATATAAAATATCTCCTTGATTTGTTTAACGGCAGCAAACAGAACGCTCTGGCAGCATATAACGCCGGTCAGGGGAATGTACTCAAATGGCTTGACGACAAAAGGTACAGCACCGACGGCAAGAGCCTTGATAAAATCCCCTACGGCGAAACCCGGGAGTATGTAAAACGGGTGGAGCGCAGGAGCAAAATATATAAAAACATTTATGACGGTAAAGTGATTTTTTAATCCCTGCCGTCTTTTTTGTTGCATAATTCATATACTTCAATAGGGGTGATTGCTATGAGAGAAAATATTAAAATAATATCCGAAAAAAATGTAGGCGGCAGTGTGTGTTTCACCAATGACGGTGCCGTCAGTGTGCGCCTTAATCTCACCTTGACCGAGCCACTTGCGGAAACGGATGTTTTAAAAGTAATGGCGGTGTCGTCTGTCTCCGATGCAGCAGATATATATTGCGGAATAGCCGAAACATCGGGTAAAGACTGTAATTTTACAAAAACGGCAGAGAGTGACTGTCCGGAAAAATTCGATACTGTTAAAATTATAAAGAAAAACGTATTCACCGAAGAAACAGAGGATTTTGCGGTGGTGTGCTTTGGTTCGGATAACGGGGAGATACCCCTTGATGATGAACTTGACCGGATCCGACAGCAGTTGGAGTTTTTGGAAAACGATGTAACATATAAAGATTACCTGTCACTTGCCGAAACAATAAAATCCCCCATAGACAGAGCCGCCGAAGCGCTAGATACCCTTCGTAAACTCCGTATGATGTCATCAAAAGGCGACAGCAAACAATGTATCAGCCGTGTCGAAGACGCTATAAGGTCAGGGCAGGGGATAGAGGCGTTTTCCGTACCGGGTTTTGAGTGGTACAGACTTACCGGTTTTAAACTTAAAGAAACAGCCACCGCTATTGACCATATACTCTCTGCCCCCGGGGCTGTTGCCACCATTGGCAGTTACGGCCATTTTATTGCAGGTATAAAGAATAAGGACAATACCGTGTGTATTGCCATACCCGTTGCCCGGCAATCGCCTAACCCGATACCCCATGTAGATGATTGCTGTGTGTATGTACCCGCTCCCGATGCGGAGTTTGAGTACTGTACCGTTTGTATATCATTTGAAGAAGACGGACAGTATTTTACTCCTCTTTGTTGAACAGATTCAAATTTTTTGTGTTGACAAAACTTAGCCCATTGTGGTATTATCAAAGCGAAAATTTAATATATTCACACAAAGTGTCGGTTATTCTGTAAAAGGCGTAAGTCAAGGTATAGCCGATGAAAAGGGAATGGGGTGAAAATCCCCTGCGATAAACTGTCGGTGTGTGCATCAAATATTTGTATATCCGTTGGCGAAAGCCGGTCATTGGGTAACCGAGAAGGCAGGATATACAGATGCGGACTTTCAAGTCTATACGGTGTAAGTCACAAGACCTGCTTTGATGTTGTTCCGTATGTGATTTTGCATAGGAATAATGTTTTTGTATATATCATGCAAATTGTGATAATCACAGAAAAACTCAGCTGTGGTAAATTTTTAGAAAAAATTTACCGCGGCTTTTTTGTTGCTTCGGTATGGAAGGGGAGGGGTTCAATAATTTAAAAGTAACTCAGATAAAAATATCGAAACCAATAAAAATTTTAGGAGTGATTAAAAATGAAAAAAATATTGTCAATTGTTTTATGTTTATTTCTGGCTATTTCAAATCTGTTGCCATCTGTGGCTTTTGCCGACGGAGAGGATGGCATCACCGTTTATGTCAGTGTTTGCCAATACGGTGAGTTGGTAACTGATAAAAACGGCGAATATGTTGCATGGTCGCCGATAGAACTTGAAGGCAGCGACACATTTACCCTTGATGATGCATTAGTTGAAATGCACGACAGCCTGTACGACGGGGGAAGTGAAGCGGGGTACGAAACAGCAATAGGTGATTTTGGTCTTTATGTCACAAAATTCTGGGGAGATACAAGCGAGAACTTTACATATCAGGTAAATTTCGATATGGTATACGGCCCCACTCACGAACTCTCTGACGGGGACTATATTGAATTTTCAATAAACAAAAGTACTTATCCCGATACCGAAAGTTACACAAAATTTGACAGACCGGTTGCAGATTTATATGCGGGAGATTCTTTGCCCCTTACATTGTCAAGAGGCTCATTTGCTGCGGAGGGTATGGAGTTTTCCCCCTGCGATGGTGCAACCATCACCATAAACGGCGAGGTCACCGATTATGTAACAGGTGCAGACGGATTTGCGGAAATCGGTTTTGATGAAACGGGCAGATACGTTGTATCCGCCTTTAAATCAAAATATGTGGAAGACGAGGAAGTCCCCGATATTTGCGCTCCCGTATGCATTGTAAATGTAGAAGAAAGTCCCGAAGTTCAGTTAATGCACAATATTGCCGAAAAATACTTTACAGGCGATATTGCAGATGACGGGAATATGTATTGGTTTATTGCGGACTATGCCGATTATATGAAAATTTATCCCGAAAGCGATATTGATTTTACAAAAAAGGAAACCCAGAAAATTCTGGACAAAATCATATCCCTTGCCGATAGCACTGAATCCCAGGGTGATCTGGCAAAATGTATAATTGCCCTTCGCGCACTTGGGTACGATGCGAAAGACACATACACAAAAGACGGTGACTCCCTTGACATCCCTGCCAAACTGACATCTTTGATTACGGAAGAATCCATACTTGCCCCTTATTATGAGTATACACTTCCCTATGTTCTTATTGCGCTGGAACAGGGCGAGGAGTATGCCGATGAACAGGTCATAAATCTTCTGCTTGATTTTGCCGTAGAAAACAAGGACAGATGGCAGGATACAACATGGGGAGTTGACGCCGCCGCACCCATGCTCAGGGCGCTGACTCCGTATTATGAAGATGTGGCGGTACAATCTGTTGTAGATGAAGCGGTAGATTTAATAAGAGCATACCAGGGCGAGGACGGATCTATGGGTAACGCCGCGTCAACAGGACTTGCCATATCAGGTCTTGCATCCGTAGGAGTTGACCCTGAAACTGTGATAAATAACGAAAAAACCGTTATAGACGGTCTTATGGCAGAGGCAAACGATGATTGCGACGGCTTTTTGCCCTCGGACAATTCTTTTTCTACGGAACAGGGTATGAGAGGGCTCAATGGGCTTATGCTTTATAAAACCGGTGAAGTTATTTATAATTTTGCTGACAATTCCCTCGATACAGCCAGAGCGACCCGTCCCAAGAAAAATTCCGGTGGTTCAGGTTCTGTTTCAGCAGAGGACAGTACTGATGACAAGGAAAATTTAGAAACAGCGGAGGCAACAGAAACAACAGAGGCAACAGAAACTGATAAAACACAAGAACCAGGCCTTCCCGACAAAAACAAAGACGTGGTTAAACTTGAAGTTATATACGAGGGCAAGACTTTTGAAGATATAACAGACCACCAAAACGCCGAGGCTATTAAAGCCCTTGCTGCCCGTGGAGTTATAAACGGCAGGGACGAAAAGAACTTTTGTCCTGACGATTCCATAACAAGGGCAGAGTTTGCGGCAATACTTATAAGAACTCTCGGAGTTCCGCAAAAAGAGGAGAATATCTTTAAAGATGTAGCAGAAAATGACTGGTTCAAAAACTCCGTATGCACTGCATATCATTATGGAATTGTAAACGGCGTTTCAGATACAGAGTTTAATCCAAACGGCAAAATAACCCGTGAAGAAGCCGCCACTATGGTTTCAAGAGCCGCCAGACTCTGCGGTGTGGATATAAAGATGAGCGATGACGGTGTAAGAAATATCCTTGCTCAGTTTACAGATTACACAACAATCTCACAATGGGCAACCGAGAGCCTTGCTTTGTGCTATAACGAGGGAATCCTCGATACTGCGGATCTCACGGTAGAGCCAAAGGATTATACCACGAGAGGTCAGGTAATTCAAATGGTATACAATTTACTTAAAAGGTCTGAATTGATATGATTGGTATAAAAAATAAAGTAAAACTTTTTGCTGCTGTTTTAGTTATTCTCTTTTTAGTGTCGGCATTTTTTTGCGGATGCACAGCCAAAAGAAATATTGTAAATACACCCACACAGGAAAGTTCGTCTGCGGTTTTCATAGAGGAAACCGCAGATGAACCCGTCAAAGAGGAAAACAAGGCAACCACACCCGGTGAGAGCATATCTGCCCCACGGGAGGAAAAAGCCCCTCCCTCCGTGCAAGAGGAAAAGGCAGAAGAAACAGAGGTTATCCCCGAAGAGATACCAACCGAACAAAACGGACACAGATGCACGTTGTCTGTAAGATGCGACAGCCTACTTAATAATATGTCTTTGCTTAGCGAGGGCAAAAGGGAAATTGTTCCCGCAGACGGGATAATCTTTCCCGAAACATCGGTTGAGTTTTTTGAGGGAGAAAGTGTATTTAATGTTCTTGTCCGTGAACTTAAAAAGAAAAAGATACATATTGAATTTGTCTCAACTCCAATGTATAATAGTTCATATATTGAGGGCATATCAAACATCTATGAATTTGACTGCGGAGACAACTCCGGTTGGCTGTACAAAGTAAACGGAAAAAGTCCCGGATGCGGAAGTTCTCAGTATATAATAAAAGACAATGATAAAATAGAGTGGATTTACTCTGTAAATTTTTCTTCCGGCGCGTAGGCAAATGATATAAAAAAGGATAAAGCAATATGAATGAATTTAAAACTTATCATCCTCTTGTAAACTTTTTATATTTTGTTTTTGTGATAGGATTTTCGTGTTTTTTTATGCATCCTGTGTGTCTTATCATATCCCTCGTGTGTGCTTTTACATATTCTGTAATGCTCAAAGGCACAAAAGCAATAAAAACAAATTTAACATATATGTTGCCGATGATGATTGCGATGTCGCTTATTAACCCTGTGTTCAACCACAAAGGAGTAACCACCATTTCGTATCTGCCAAGCGGAAATCCACTTACGCTGGAATCAATATATTACGGGTTTGCCGCAGCAATTATGATTGCAAGTGTTATCTGCTGGTTTTCCTGCTATAACGAGGTTATGGGGAGTGATAAGTTCATCTATCTGTTTGGAAAAATTATTCCCTCGCTGTCGCTTATTATCTCAATGACTTTAAGATTTGTGCCCAGGTTTACCGCTCAGTTAAAAGTTGTTAACAACGCCCAAAAGGGTATGGGACGTGATGTGTCAAGGGGTGGCATTATAAAACGAGCCAAGCACGGACTTGATATTGTATCCATTATGATAACCTGGTCATTGGATAATGCGATTGAAACGGCAGACAGTATGAAATCCCGTGGATACGGTCTGCCGAAAAGAACAGCATTTTCAATATTCACTTTTGACAAAAGGGATAAAGGCGCATTGTATTTTATAATGCTTTCGGGAATATATACTTTAATCGGGAGTATGATGGGCGGAATGTATTTCCGCTACTTCCCGTCTATAAAAGGTGCAGATTTTTCGGTATTTGGTGTAAGTGTATTTATTTCATATTTGCTCCTTTGTGTGTGCCCTGTGATTATTGAAATCTGGGAAGCCGTAAGGTGGAGAACATTAAGATCAAAAATTTAAATTTATTATATACAGTAACCGGATAAATTCGTATTGAATTTGTCCGGTTAATATATTATAATTGGCATATAGGGGATTTTATTTCATAAAATCCCCAAAGCCTAACGGCTTTACGCAGTCTTGCAGACCGCGTATGCCAATTGACGGCGTCGCAAAAATGCCATTACAAGTAAGCATTTTTGCTTCCTGGTAGAATTGTATATAGGGTGTTTTACAAAGGGATGATAATATGATAGTGGGAATCACCGGTAAATCCGGTTCGGGCAAATCGGAAGTTGCCGGAATTTTTGCCGAATCGGGATTTACTGTTATAGATTTAGACAAGGTGTCCCGTGAGGTATCTGACGGCAAGGGTCCGTGTCTTGACGAGATTGTATGCTTTTTCGGTGAGGGCATACTTTTGCCCGACGGCACTCTTAACAGACGCGCCCTCGGTGAGATTGTATTTAATGATGAAGAAAAACTTTTGGTATTAAATAATATAACCCATAAATATATTCTTAATAGGATGCACGATATTTTAAACAGTGTTGAAGGCGATATTGTTATTGATGCCCCCTTGCTTTTTGATGCGGGAATTGATAAAATATGTGATGTGTGTGTTTATGTGACAGCCGATACGGCAGAGTCGGTAAAGCGGATATCGGTCCGCGACGGAATCAGTACAGAAACCGCTTCCGCAAGGCTTGAAAGACAAAAAGGTCATGTTCGTAATATGGATTTGTGCGATTATGTTATAGAAAATCTGTCAACTCTTGATTCCTTACACAAGAGAACGGTTGATGTTATAGATTGTATTCGTTTGAGGGCAGTAACTGCCAAGAAAGGATAAAATTATGGTTTTTGTTGAATACTTAAAATCCGTATTGCTGGGTATTGTTGAGGGTATCACGGAGTGGCTGCCCATAAGCAGTACGGGGCACATGATTTTGCTTAATGACTTTATGAATACCGACAGTGGCTTTTTCGGCAGTCAGATTTATTTGTATGTGATACAACTGGGTGCAATCTTGGCGATAGCCTCTCTGTATTTTGGCAAACTCAACCCCTTTGCCCCGTCAAAGAATGGGGCAGAGAAGAAAAACACATGGCAGATGTGGTTTAAGGTAATAATCGGTTGCCTTCCTGCGGCGGTGATAGGGTTGGGACTCAACGATTTTATGGATCAGTTCTCGACCCCTGTGGTTGTGGCATCTATGCTTATACTATACGGTATAGGATTTTTGTTTATAGAGAAGAAATCAAAGACAGAGTCAGTTAAAACCATAACTGATATGAGTTATAAAACAGCACTTATGATAGGCTTGTTTCAGGCGCTTTCCGTTGTGCCGGGCACATCCCGTTCCGGCTCGTCGATTTTGGGTGCTATGATACTGGGCACATCACGTCCTGTTGCGGCGGAGTTTTCGTTCTTTATGGCGATACCTGTTATGGTTGGTGTAAGTTTTTTAAAAATCATCACAAACGATTATGTAATGACTCCCTTTGAGTGGGGGCTTCTCTTGACGGGTATGATTACTGCATATCTGGTATCTATGGCATCGGTTAAGTTTTTGATGAATTATGTCCGTAAACACGATTTCAAGGCCTTCGGCTGGTACAGAATTGTACTTGGTATAATCGTACTTGCCGTTGCGGCTTTCAAATATTTTGCTTAAACAAAAGAGAATAAGGTAAGGAGTAAATGTTATGAAAAAACCTGTTATTGGTGTAACCCCTATGTATGATACAGAGAAGGACCGCCTGTTTATGACCAGAACCATCTGGGAGAGTGTTGAAAAAGCGGGTGGAATCCCTGTTATTATCCCCTTTGATATTTCAAAGGAGGAGGCAGAGCAGCTGGACGGCCTCTTTGACGGCTATGTATTTACCGGTGGCCCTGATGTTAACCCCTCATTCTACGGAGAGGAAAAACTCGACACCTGCGGCACAATAGTCGATTGCCGTGACAAGGTAGATACCGCGGTATTTGATGCGGCTTATAAGTCAAAAAAACCCATCCTGGGCATTTGCAGAGGCTATCAACTTATCAATGTGTGCCTTGGCGGAACTCTTTATCAGGATGTGCCCACACAACTTTCTGATAAGGTTGCACATACCGAAGGCCCTTATCCTGCTATGGCAATGCATAATATAGATATAGTAGAAGGCACACTTCTTCATGAGATATACGGTGGTAAGGTAGGCAAAGTTAACAGTTACCACCATCAGGGCATCAAGGATTTGGCACCTTCCCTCAAAGTAATGTGCCACTCCGAGATTGACGGACTCATAGAGGCATATTGCTCCACCGAGCGGGATTTTCTCGTTGGTGTACAGTGGCATCCCGAGCGCCTTTTTGAAGGGGATGTTTGGAGCGGAGTGCTTTTTGACAAATTGATTGCTGCTGCAAAGGAAGGTAGCAATAAATGAAAACAGTTATATTTGACCTTGACGGCACTTTGCTAAACACTATCGACACTATTGCATACTACTGTAACAGTGCCCTTACAAAGTACGGCTTTAATGAAATTTCGACTGAGAGATATAAGAAAATAGTCGGCAACGGCGCCAGACTCCTTGTGGAACGCGCCCTTAACGAAACGGGCGGATGGAGTGGGCCGGATTTTAATGCTGTGTTTAAAGAATACAACGCTCTGTACGACGCCGACACCCTTTACCTTACAGAACCTTATCCGGGCATTGTGGATATGCTTGGTGAACTCAAAGCATCAGGTTTTAAGATTGCAGTGCTCTCAAACAAACCGGATTTTGCGACCAATGATGTGGTTGGGACAATCTTTGGCAAGGATACGTTTGACCTTGTCCGCGGCGCAGTAGATGGTGTACCTCTTAAACCTGCTCCCGATGCGGTATATGATATTATGTCTGCCCTTGGGATTGCTCCTGAGGAAACTGTTTTTGTAGGCGACACCAAGGTGGATATCGAAACGGGCAAAAACGCCGGTCTTTACTCCATAGGCGTACTGTGGGGATTCCGTGATGAGGCGGAACTTTCCGAAGCAGGTGCAGATGTGATAATTGACAATCCTGCTGATATAATTGAAATAGCAAAACAACACAATGCATAACTTAAATAAATCAAAAGAACCCCCTTCTGCTTTTGCAGAAGGGGGTTTCTTTGTCCGAAGATTCGGAATTGATTTGTTAAATTACGAAGCCTTCATAGTTACAACCAGTGTCTTGTAGAGATCTCTGTATTCCAGAGTCATATTAAGACCGCTTGTAAGTTCTGTCGGGTTAACATAAATCTTGCCGTTAACCAGAACGGGTCTGCATGTGACAGTCTTTTTAGTTCCGTTCTGAGTGGTACTTGTACTGCCAACAGTTACCACACAGGTGTAACTGCCGAAATTAGAGGTAATTGTTGCACTGTTACCCGATACTGTAACGGTGGCTTTATGTGCGGGGAAGAAATCCTCAACACAAACATAAGGTTTGCCGTTGATAAGTTTTGTGGGATATTTCTGGTAACGGAGTTGCTTCTGACCGCCGTTTGTAGCGGCTGTGTAAATCTGGAAATCTCCTATCTGGGACTTTTCCATCTCGGGATATGTAATCTGAGTTGCAGTTCCGCTTGTTACGGGAGCAATTGTATATACACCGGGGTTACCTTTGAAATAAAGCGTGTTTTCACCTTCTGCTACGTTAAAGTATCTTGCAGCAGATTCAGTAGATTTTTTAACACTCCACAAACCGGGAGCAACATCTGTGATAAGGTTAGACATTTCGCCGCCGTTGTTGTTGTCGGGGATGGTGATTGTAAATCCTGCATCTGTTGTCTTGCCGGATTTTGCAAATGCTACAAACCTGTCAAGTACAGTAACACCTACAAAGTTAGTATCTTCAAATTTGTTCATGGGCAAGGCGGGGAGATTTCTGTCTGCATCGGTTACATACATTGCATTGAGGAAAAGGTCTTCCTTAGCCTGTGTACCGGGAGAGACTTCAATTCTCCAACCGCTGAGGGGGAACTGAACGTCTGAGGCAGATGTTTCTTCCTCGCCGTCGGTTGAACCCTGGCTGTCGTCCTCTTCACCTGTGCCGCCGCCGCTGGTATCTTCGGGGAATGTTCCTGCCGGTGCCTTACCGTAGTTTACACCGTCAACCCAACATGCTTTGTCAATACCGCCGATAAGTTCGATATCGGGGGTTGCGGGGAGAAGTGTGTTTACAACTAACTTACCGTTGCATCCGTTGTCGGTTCTTGTTATGGTAGTTACATTACCGTTAACAACAGGCTCTGAGTTTGCATGGAGTAACCAGTTCTTCTCAAAACTTGCATCGGTTGAATCGATTTTGTCGTATACGATAAATGCTGCGGGGTAGTCTTCATTGTTAAGGTCAATAAATACAGAATAGCGTTTGTAATCACTGAGTTTGGGAACCAGTTCAAAGTCGGAAAGGAAGTCGATGAAACCTCTTTCTGATGCATTTCCCACATCAGATGCCTTAACTCTGTTGTTTACCTTTAATTTCTGCTCCGGATCGGTAACGGCTTTACCTGCCGAATTATACACAGTGAATTCTTCTTTTATGCAATCTGTAAGTAATTTGCCGTCGCTTTTGCGCACTCTGCGTCCTCCGTAGGATTCAGTCAGGTCGGTTTTGAGAAGAGTAAATTCAGGTGTTGTTTTGTTAGGACCTAAATATGTACTCTCTGTTTTTGCAACAGTACCGTAGTTTTCAAGAGCGTAATCAGTATCGACTCCTGCGAAATTGGCAAATCTGGTTTCGAGCCACCATTTGTCGAGATTAAGACCGCCGTCGTTGGAGCAGATATGGAGTTTATCGTCAAAGAAGCGGTAGGAAGAGAACATTACTTCCTCAGGGTCATATACAGTCATACAGTTATGAGCAACAGTTCGTCTTGTGTAGTTTCTGTCAAGAGAACTGTTCCAGGGACCGCTGCCTGAATCGCCTGTAAGGAATCTGCCTGATGACTGGTTGGTGAGGTCACCCTTGTAGTAAATCTGGAATGAACCCACATCGGGCTTTAAGTGAGCGTCAAGTGACTTTTCTCTGCCCTGAACATACACCATAGCAACAGGTGCTTCAAGGCCCATCTGCCAACTTGTACGCGCGTACATCTGTGTTATGGGGTAGGTGGTAAAGTGTGACAGAGGCATACTCTTGCCAAGGTCGAACTCACCCTTCAAATCGTCAAGGTCACCTGTATAGAGATTTCGTGCCATAAGCAAATCAAAGGCATAAGCGGGTGAACGTGATGTAAGGTTAACTAAACCAAGGTTTTCGAGCCACTTGTTGTGATAGAGAGTTGCATATTCGGTATCGGCAAACATAAACTGTCCAAAACCGATAAGGTGTGAAAGACCGTCATATCCGATAGTTCTTTCAGGGGAGTGTTCACCCTCGTTGAGCAGTCTGCCGTAGGGAAGTCTTGAATATATGAACCTCAAAGGCATTCTTGCAAAGCCCTCGCCGAAAGTGTCTTTGTAAGAATATCCAAAACCTTGCAGGAGCAATGCCGCAAGGAATTCGGATTCCGAACGGATACCGGCGCCGTAACTTGAACCGGCATTGTGGTTACCTGACTGAGCAAGGAATCCTCTTGCTTTGAATGATGTGCCAAATACTCTGCCTGCGGTGGTGTTCCACATTTCGGGGAATTCATCATAAATGGCTGCACCTGCTTGAAGCAGGTCACGGTAGTTCTGATACTCGTGCTGATGGCCGTAGATATTACCGCCTTTTTCGGAGGGGTATCCGAATTCAAGGAGTGTTGCCCATTCAGTCAGTTTGCCGACGAAGAACTGCTTTTCATCCTCGGTGAGCAGGTCGTAGTGCCAGTCATACATAATCGCAACAGAACACATTGCTGCACCGATGGCTCTGTGGGCAGTCGCCGATGTTGAAGACCAGGTCAGGTTATGTGCCCATATCTTTGTCCATTCGATTGTATCTCTGCCGTATTCATCACGGTTTGTCTTACTGCCACCAATAAGGCCGCGCTGCATTGTTGCGGTGTCGTTTAACACATAAACCAAAGAACGCGCCTTGATACCTAATCTGACAGAGTCAACATTGGCATTTTGGGAGTTGTAAAGTCTTGGCAGATATTCCAATGTGTATTGGTGGGTAAGCATTTCGTAATAACGCTTCATTTCGGGCTCGTTTTCGATAGCGCTCCACAGGTTTGAAACATTGTCCTTCCTTACAAACAGACGAGGGTGACCTGCGGGAGGTATAACCTTTTCGCCGTTAAATACGGCTTCATCATACCATTCTGTCATAGAGCCGTCGGGAACTGAATCCTTATCAGTAGGAGTCCATGCCAGATTGTCTGTTATGATAATCTTGTCAAAGCATCCTTGACTGTAAAAATGGGAGAACAGCATATCGATACGGCCTTCTTTTAATTTGAGGCTCCTTATGGGTCTCCATTTAAATGCCTGATTGCCCATAGTGCCGGGACTCACCTTACTCCAAGTACTGCCGCCGTTTAGCGATGTGAACCATCCCACTCCGGCATTGTTGGCTGTTCCGGCTTGACCGTAACGGATCCACACATTGTATGCACCGGGCTTATCAATATATGCGGTTAACTTGAATTCCGGCAGGGCATTTGCATCTTTGGAAGGATCTGTACCGGTATATCCGTATTTCCAGTAAAGTATTTTACCGCCTGATGCTCTTGAATTGTTTGCAACATACAGTTTGTCAGAGGGGTTAACTATCGCAAGATCCTCTGCCTCCACCACGAGGAGCCCGTCTTTAACGGTGAATTCGTGGTCAAAGGGGAATCTGCTTACATAGTCGCCGGAGGGTGGCGGTACTTCGCCGTCGTTTATGTCGGGATCTTCCGTATCGTCACCACCGATATCGGGAGTGCCGTCTGTACCACCTTCTGTGTGGTCGCCACCCGAACTTGTACGTGTATAGGTGTTGTTAATTTCAGGGAGTGTGCAGTATACATACTGTCTTGTATTTTTTTGGGTATCCTCCATATAAGGGATGGAAATCTTTATATATCTTGACTTGATAGATGTATACCCGGCATTGAATTCCATCTGTACATCTTTTGCTATCAGCGCGCCGTTTGCATAAAAGTCAACCGAAGCAGTTTCGGTGTCAAAATAATATGCAAGGTCGTACCATTTGTCTGTTTCCATAACAAGCGCGGTAGGCTGATGGTTTATATAAAACCTCTGGTCGGTATCTATGTACATACCGTCTGCATATGACTTTACAACCCTTTGCGCGGTAGTGGCGTTGCCGGCGGTGATATCATACCCGAAAAGATAAGTAGATACTTTAACAGGCTCGTCTAAGAATACGCTGAACTTAACTGCTACCATTTCATTCAAATAATTGATACTAGCAGAAGTAAATGAACTTCCCAGGTCACTCGGTTGATTTGATTTTATAAATTTTGGGTCTTTGCCATAGGTACCTGTTGCCTCATCGTATTGGAGGATGTTTTTGGCAAGTTCGTAATTTTTAATCTGACTGTCAGTAACAGTACCGCTGGCAAGAGCGGCGAGATATTGTGTTATATATGTCTTATAAGTTGTAAAGTTGTATGTGATTCCGTTTGCTATGTGTGAAGTTGGCATTTGATTTTTGAAAGTATTCGACAAACTTACCGGATCTCCCGATGCGGCGTATGTATAACCAAATACGTAAACTGTGTCAGATGCAGCCACACGTCTGTTTGAAGTGTCAAACAATCTTGCAGAGTAGTTGTTTTCGCCCGACTTAACAGTGAGCGCGATGGTATCTTCCACAGGCCCTGCGGTAATATCTGCCGTGTCTATGACATTTCCGTTGTTAAAAATCCTGCAAGTATATCCGCTCGGGACAACGGGTTTTTTAAAAAGGATTTTGCCTCCTGCGATTGCAAAGTCGTTTACGCCAAGGCTTGTATCGTTCACACCGCCGATAAGTTCGAGCGATAATGCAGGAGCAGCCAAGGTAATAGACGGTATGCAGTTAAAAAGCAATATAACCGCAGTAAGCATTGCTGTAAATTTTTTCATGAAAACGCCTCCTATGTATAATTAACTAATACAATTACAAAATCAAGTCATAAAACCACAAATACATTATACATCAAAAGCAGTAATCTTTCAATAGTCTGTTTTTTAATAAAACACTGGCAGAAGACAAAGTTATAGCAATAATGCTCTATTTGTGTGAAAACCGGTTGAAAAAAGATTCGGGATAAAAAAGCCCCCCTCTTTGCAGAAGGGGGGCTTTTTTATCCGGATAAATTACGAAGCCTTCATAGTTACAACCAGTGTCTTGTAGAGATCTCTGTATTCCAGAGTCATATTAAGACCGCTTGTAAGCTCTGTCGGGTTAACATAAATCTTGCCGTCAACCAGAACGGGTCTGCATGTGACAGTCTTTTTAGTTCCGTTCTGAGTGGTACTTGTACTGCCAACAGTTACCACACAGGTGTAACTGCCGAAATTAGAGGTAATTGTTGCACTGTTACCCGATAC
>SVKG01000075.1 GCA_015068565.1 Oscillospiraceae bacterium
CCTGTTGAGCCTTTTCAATAAGAGAAAGCACATCGCCCATACCGAGGATTCTCGATGCCATACGGTCGGGGTAGAAGTAATCGAGGTCAGTAAGTTTTTCGCCCATACCGGCAAACTTGATTGGCTTTCCGGTAACGGCTTTGACACTTAATGCCGCACCGCCACGGGTGTCGCCGTCCATTTTTGTAAGGACTGTACCTGTTATGGATAAGCGCTGGTCAAAAGACGATGCCACATTTACTGCATCCTGACCTGTCATAGCGTCTATAACGAGTAAAATTTCGGTAGGTTCAACCGCCTCTTTGATATTTTCAAGTTCCGCCATAAGTTGGTCGTCTATGTGGAGACGTCCGGCGGTGTCGATAATAACAACATCGTTGCCGTTTATCTTTGCGTGTTCAACGGCCTTTTTGGAAATTTCAACGGGATCGTTGCAGTCGTCAATGGAAAACACAGGTATCTCCACCTGACTGCCCACAACTTTAAGTTGCTGCCTTGCGGCGGGTCTGTATACGTCACAGGCAACGAGCAGCGGACGTTTGTTGTCTTTTTTAATAAGTCTGCCTATCTTGGCACAGGTGGTTGTTTTACCCGCACCTTGCAGACCTGCCATCATAATCACAGTGGGTGATTTGGGGCCATACTGTATTTTTGAAACACTGCTACCCATAAGAGCAGTGAGTTCTTCGTTAACAATCTTTATAACCTGCTGACCGGGCGTAAGGCTTTCGAGAACTTCGTTGCCCATAGCCTTTTCGGAAACGGCTGATATAAAGTCTTTAACTACTTTAAAGTTTACGTCTGCCTCTAAAAGAGCAAGTTTAACTTCGCGCATGGCGGCTTTTAAATCAGCCTCGGTAATCTTTCCTTTGCCCCGGAGTTTTTTAAAAACTTCTTGGAGTTTGTCGGAAATATTTTCAAATGCCATGGCGTTGCCTCCCTTCCGTCAGACCTGAGTTTTAAGTTTGTTTATAAGCGATAAAACATCGCCTTTGTTTTTGCAGTCAGAATCTTTTATAAGATTTTCTATTTCGTACACGGTATCTTTGATACCCTCAAACCTTGAAACAAGTCCCAGTGCCTTGTCGGCATCCATAAGTTTTGCCTCGCCCCGTTTAATAAAATCGTGGGCACCCTGACGGCTGATTCCTGTTATGTCGGCGATTTCCGCCAGTGACAGGTCATCATCGTAGTACAGCGACATCAACTCTCTCTGGCGCTCACTCAGCATACCGCCGTAGAAGTCAAGTAAGTAGACAAAATCAAGATTTTTCATTTGCTCACCGCCACTGTAAAGTGATTTACTTGACAAGTATACTACTATTATATCCGTTTGTCAAGCACATTTTCTAAAATTTATATCATTTTTGAGATATCTCTTTTGAGTCTGCCTATAATTTTCTTTTCAAGTCTTGAAATATAGGACTGGGATATACCCATAAGTTCCGCCACTTCCTTTTGTGTTTTCTGTAAACCGCTTTTTATGCCGAAGCGCATTTCCATAATGGCTTTTTCCCTGTCAGACAGCCTTTCCATGGCAATGGTAAGAAGTTGCTTGTCGACATCACTTTCAATGCTCTGGTAAATTGTATCGCCGTCAGTCCCCAGAATGTCGGAAAGCAAAAGTTCGTTGCCGTCCCAGTCCACGTTAAGGGGCTCGTCAATGGAGATTTCTCCGCGGCGGTGGTTGTTTTTCCGAAGATACATAAGAATTTCGTTTTCCACACACCTTGATGCGTATGTGGCAAGTTTGATTTTTTTGTCGGGGTTAAAGGTGTTGATGGCTTTAATCAATCCAATGGTACCGATAGAGGTAAGGTCCTCAACGCATATACCTGTATTTTCAAACTTTTTGGCTATATACACCACTAGTCGCAGATTGTGTTCAATAAGTACCGTTTTGGCGGTTTTTGTCTGGGTTTTGAGCATATCTAAGTATTTTTCCTCTTCTTCTTTTGAAAGGGGAGGGGGAAGTGTAGAGGACCCGCCGATGTAGTGCACCTCGTGGTGATTTGCAAAAAACGATAACAGTTTGTATAGTGTTTTCCTTATTATGTCGAGTACATACATTTTAAAAAACCTCCATTAGATAACGGTAAATATTTCGGGGTTGATAAGTGCTTCATAGTTTGCCCCTGCCGAAAGTATATCCGGGGATATACCGATGATAATATTTTCAGAAATTATTTTGTCTATTGTCACAAAGTCCGGTTTAAATCCTAACATCATTCCTCTGGAATTTCCTAATGAAGAAAAAGGAATAATCCTGAGCCTCGATGCCATTTCACCCCCTTCGCTGTTTAGTATGAGGTTTTCGGGAGTAGAGTGCATTGTTGCGTATGCTTCTTTAAAACTGTCGGGCAGAATAGGTTGCAGCGGCTCAAACTGTGCCACCACAACGGGCGTGTGGGTAACGGGTTCTTTGAGCATATTGCCTGTGTCTATAAGCCCGTTAAGACACACTGTTTTGCCTTCGAGTGAAATTTCAACTTTTTTATATGTACGGAATTTGTCGGCACGGTATATCCGCCACAGAATCCGTATAACCCCATAAGATGCAAATGAAGAAAAAATAAGAATCCTCAGAGGCAGGTTAAAATAAAATATTCCGTTGCTTATTACTGTACCGCCACCGCCGCCGGTAAAAAAGAAACCCGCAAGACACACCGCACCGAATAAAAAAGATGTTATGTAAAATATCAGCACCACTTTAAAAAATGTGCGTACCTTGTGTATGGTAAAGGTGGCTGCAACCAGAATAAATGAAACGGCAATTTTTGCCGCAATGGTGTATAGTACCTTTATCTGGGGAAAGAACATAAACACCGAGTAAACAGCGCCGATAAAAGAGCCAAGAACTACTCTTGCATAAGAAAACTGCAATCTCGATATTTTTGCCGTAGCCAGAAGCAGGAGAAAGTTGATAATAAAATTTATAGCAAACAAGACATCAATATAAACAGCAGTTTTCATTTTCACGCCCCCTGACAGAAACATTATAATATAAGGAATCCGTTTAATTTGTCGTAAAAGGATAGGGGACTGAAATTTTGTGTTTGCCCAAAAAGAAAAAGCAGAGGATTTTGTAAATCCTCTGCTTTTGGTATTCCTTTTCGCTTCTATTTTACTATTTCGGCAATTGTGTCAGAACCAAGTCCCGACAAACTGTTCCATACATAAACAAGTACAGAGTCGTATTCTTCCTCCGTTGTAAATTCCAGAGTTTCTGATTCATATACCGCATAAGCAATGTCTGCCAGACTGTCGCCTTTGTAAAGTGCCAGTATAACGGTTTTGCCTACCTCGGTGTTGTCCACAGCCACAGTAAAGGTTTTTCCGTCAGCGGAAACTGTTGTTTGAGTAGAGTATATTTCCCCGCCAAGGAATGTAACGTTTTCTGTAAGATACTCGTTGTCATAACCGATGTCTATGCTGTTCCACTTTTCCTCATAGCCTCTGTAATATACATTCTCAATATCATTACAATCATCAAATGCCCCTTCGCCAATGGTTTTAACACCACTGCCTATGGTTACATTTGTAAGGTAACCACACAATTCAAATGCACGATTGCCAATGGTGGTTACACCGTTGCCTATGGTTACGTTTGTAAGGTCATCACAATAAGCAAAAGCACTTTCACCAATGGAGGTTACGCTGTCAGGGATTTCAATACTTTCAGCATAGCAACCTTCAAATGCCCCTTCGCCGATGGCAGTTACGCCGTTGCCTAAGATTATATTGGTAAGACCATCAACATAAGCAAATGCATAATTACCAATGTTTGTTACACTATCGGGTATTGTAATGCTTTCGAGTTCGTAAAAGTCATAAAACGCCCAATCTGCTATGGTTTTTGTACCATCGGGTATAATATATTCTTCATATTGTCCCCAGGAGTTCGCTCTTATAAGATGATTTCCTATGTATAATACTCCGTCTGTCCAATTGCTTTCATCATTATAATATGCTGTATTCTCAAATGCTCCTTCGCCAATGGAGGTTATGCTGTCAGGTATTTGGATACTTTCGAGATTTTCACACCATGAAAATGCGTAATCGCCTATGGTTGTTACGCCATCAGGAATTACGATGCTTTCAAGGTCGTAACACTCCTCAAACGCCTTGTCGTCGATGACGGTAACACTGGCAGGAATTGTATATTCTGTATCCACTTTACTGGAAGGATATATAAATAATGTAGTTATGTTTTTATTGAACAGCACACCATTCTCTGATGTAAAATTCACATTGTTTGTATCGACATCAATGCTTTCGAGAAGGTAGCAACCTTCAAGTGCACTTTCGCCGAATGTAGTTACACTTTCCGGGATCGTAATACTTTCAAGTTTTTTACAGTAGTAAAACGCCATGTCGCCAATTGAAGTTACACTGTTGGGAATTATGTATGATATATCCGTTTTGTAGGGAGGATATACAATTAGTGTGGTTTTGTTTTTGTTGAACAGTACACCATCTTCTGATGCAAAATTTGCATTGTTTGTATCGACATT
>SVKG01000076.1 GCA_015068565.1 Oscillospiraceae bacterium
GCCCACCAGATTTTTACCCTCGCTCACATCTATGGCAACTTTACCGCCCACTGAACTGTCCACCTGCGCAAGGAGTGTTGTGGGAATCTGAACAAAAGGTATACCCCTCAAAAGAGTAGCCGCCATAAACCCTGCAAGGTCACCGATAACGCCTCCGCCAAGGGCAACAACCATATCGCTCCGTGTAACAGAAAATGACAACGCTTCGCTATAAAGATATGAAAGGCTTTCCATACATTTTGTCTGCTCACCGGGTGAGAGCGAAATCAGTTTTACTGCATACCCCTCATCTTCCAAAGCAGTCACTACCTGCTCACCGTAAAGGTTATTGACATTATCATCGGTAACCACAAAAATCTTATCCGGCGAAAACCTCTCCTTGATATGCTTACCCACATCGGCAAGTAAACCTTTTTTAATCAGTATATCGTATCCCCTGTCTTGAAGGTTAACGTGCAACGTCTTCATTTAAGTATCTCCTTTTTCTTTGGCAGGAATTTTCCAGAAAATTATGCAGACCATCTGCATCTCCGTTTATAAGTGCAGTCTTAACACTGTTCATACTGTCGGTAAAAGAATCTATACATTCTGTCAAACAATATTTATTAGCCATAAAAAGTTCTGTCCACATTTTACTGTCCATCTTGGCAACACGGGTACAATCCCTTAAACTACCCGCGCTGAATCCATCAGCACGGTCTAAAAAAGGACTGTCGCACAGTGCTGATGCCACAACGTGCATCAGTTGGCTTGTGTAGGCAATCATTTGATCGTGTTCATCTTCGGTAGTTATCACCGTTTTACGGCAACCTATGTATGATGCCATTTCTTTTAATAATTCAATATCCTCTTTTTTTGAATCTTTCGACGGGGTAAGCAGATAACTTGCATTTTCAAATAGTTTTGCATCGGAATTAACGTATCCCCCAACCTCGCGCCCCGCCATGGGATGACCGCCTATATAACGAAAGTTACGTCCCGCTCCGGCTTCTTTGAGATATCCTTTAACACCGCAAACATCGGTAACCAGAGTTTTACTGTCAATGTCTGCGTTTTGTAAAAAAGAAAGTGTCGCCCCGGGTTTGATACAAAGAATTATTAAATCCAATTTGCTGTCAACGTCTTCAAACCGCACAAAGCCTTTTTCAATTACACCGTCCTGACAGGCACGGGAAAGCACGTCTTTGTCCGTATCTACACCCAAAAGACGGCAATTTTTAAATCCCGCAAGAGCCTTTGCCATCGAACCGCCCATAAGGCCTAATCCCACGATTAAAACTGTAAAATCAGATTTTTCCACGGCTTTCTCCTTACAGAACACGTCCTGATATTCCCGCAATTGATGAAAGTTGTTTCATAACGACATCAAATTCTGCGGGGGTTATTGACTGCGCACCGTCGCATTTGGCATTTTTGGGGTCGTTATGAACCTCTACCATTATACCGTCTGCCCCCGCAGCAATTGCCGCAATCGCCAAAGGTGTCACCATCCAGTTCATACCTGTTGCATGGGACGGATCCACAACAACAGGAAGGTGGGAAAGTTTTTTGATAGCCGGAATTGCACTTATATCAAGGGTGTTGCGTGTATATGTTTCAAAAGTTCTTATGCCGCGCTCACAAAGAATAACATTTTCGTTACCCCCCGCCATAATGTATTCCGCCGACATAAGCCACTCTTCAATAGTCGATGACAGACCGCGTTTTAAAAGAATAGGCTTTTTGGTATGGCCAAGTTCTTTTAAAAGGTCAAAATTCTGCATATTACGCGCACCCACCTGAATCAAATCCACATCGGCGTCGAATCTTTCAACATGCTTGGGAGACATTATTTCAGTAACAATGGGCAGACCTGTTACGGCTTTTGCCTCTTTTAGAAGTTGCAGTCCCTCAAACTCCATACCCTGGAAAGAGTACGGTGATGTACGGGGCTTAAATGCTCCGCCGCGAAGCAAGGTTGCTCCTGACTTTTTTACATCCTCTGCTATACTGATTATCTGCTCTTCGCTCTCTACTGAACACGGACCCGCAATAACGGCAAGTTTATCGCCGCCTATTCTGGTTCCGCAAACATCTATCACAGAATCATGGGGATGGAATTTTCTGTTTGCCTTTTTAAAAGGCTCGGAAACTCTCATAACTCTGTCTACACAAGTATGCAGTGTGAGAGCATCCGCATCTATCTCAAAGGTATTGCCCAAAACGCCCAGTACGGTACATTCCACACCTTCGTTCACCTGAATGTCCATACCCATGGATTTAAGTTCACTGACTATACTTTGAATCTCATCCTTTGGTGCTTCCGGTTTTAAAATTACAATCATTGTTACTTACTCCTTTATATAATTTTTTAATAATTTTAATAAAAAAGGGAACCCATATTTAATGAGTTCCCGAATAAAAACACCTTATTATATTACAACCTGAAAAGGGATTGAACATCATTAAATACAAAGTTTTTCAATTTTACCGCAGAAAAAGTAACCGAAGAAAAAATAACTACGGTTAAAGTAAAAATATACGTTTTTCGCGATAATTGTCAAAAACTTCATTATTCAATGACTCCTTTCTCTTATTTTTTATCATTATAGCAATTTCATTTTAAAATTGCAAGTGTTTTTTTAAAAAATTACTGTTCCCCGATTTCTGATTTATGACCGGTTTTTCTCAATACCGCACCTGCAATGATAACCACTGCAAAGATAATCATATAAAACAGAACAGGGAATGAGAATGTGCCGTTAGCCTTAGCAGCCAGATAAGGGGTGATACCGTGAGCATATACTGCAGCGAACACCATAAATACACATGCTACAAGCGAAATTGACGGGAGAATGAAACGTTTGAACACGCCCATATCCTTTTCTTTTATCATCCATGCAATAAACATGGGGATGTACATACCATATATTGTAACAATGGGAAGTTCGGAGGAATCAAAATTGAAGTATCCAAACCAGCCTTCTGTAAGGTTTGCTCCGTAGAAATATACGAGCCATACTGCACATATAAACAAGCCCCAGATTGATGAGTTTGTTGTCATATTGGTGGCTTTGTCAATCTGACGGAAGGTATTGGGTCTTGGACCTTCGCCACGGGCAGCGATAGCGTACATACCTCTTGTTGCACCAACCATAAGACCGTTAAGTGTACCAAGGCAGGATACAACTATACAGATATTAAGAATTGTACCGCCGATTCCGCCAAAGATATTGGTAAATGCTGTTGTAGCACCGTCGTCGATAAGAACTTTACTACTTGCACCACCTGCCACTCCGATAAAGTACAAAACATAAGCAGCAACAACTATCAAAGACCCGATAACAAGTGCTATGGGAAGATTTTTCTTGGGATTTTTAAGTTCTGCGTTGATTGATGTGGCAACTATCCAGCCTTCATAAGCGAAAACTGTTGCTACGATAGCAGCAAAAAGACCACTGCTGGCTGTTCCGCCAACGGTTTCGCTTACAACAGTAGAAAAGTTGGTGGGAAGTGTGCCGTTTACCATACCAACTATTGTACCGATAACAGCCATCAAAGTAATAGGAATAAGTTTTATAACAGTAGCGCTTATCTGGAACTTACCTGCAAGTTTAGGTGACATTGCATTTAAGGTATATGATGCAACAAGGAAGAAGCCTGACAGTGCAAGAACCTCTGCACTTACCATACTCCATCCGAAAAGAACGCCGAAGTATCTTGCTGAAACCCATGCAAGAACTGATGTCATTCCCGGATAGTAAACATTAACCATAAACCATGCAAGATAGTAAGCATAACCTTTACCGCAGGTTGCCTCGGCATAGTCAACTACACCGCTTACCTTTTCGTACTTTGTTGCCATAACGGCAAACTGTGCTGAACAGATAATCATCAGAAGTCCGGTGATAACCCACGCGGCAATACCAAGCGGCATATTACCGCCGGTAGCAGCAAGCACGTTCTGAGCTTTGAAGAAAACTCCTGAACCGATTACAGTTCCTACAACCATACATATAGCCGTTACAAGGCCATATCTTTTATTGAGTTTTTCCATAAAAACTACCCCCTTTATAAATACATTATTATTATATTATAAGATGCGCCAAAAGTAAAGAAAATTTGGAATTATTTTGTAAAAATAATGAATAACATACAAATGCCTGTAAAACAAAAGTTTACAGGCATTTGTATATTATCTGATATTTTCACTTATTTTAGCATATTCGTAAATGCTCAGGGTTTCTCCCCTCCGGCGGGGGTCTACGCCTAAATCTTCCAGCATAGAGGACAGTTGCTCTTTACTCATAGTGAAAGCGCCGCTGTTTGAAAGGGTGTTAAGCAAAGTTTTCCGTCTCTGGGCAAAGGCGGCTTTTATAACCCTGAAAAGCATCTTCTCGTCTGACACCTCAACCGCCGGTTTATCCCGCAAATCAAGGCGGATAACAGATGACGTCACCTTGGGGGGCGGCATAAAAGACTCAGGAGGCGCGATTGCCAGGTGTACAGTTGCA
>SVKG01000077.1 GCA_015068565.1 Oscillospiraceae bacterium
TTCATCTTTTTTAGAAGGTGCAAAGGAAGGAATACAGATAAGTTGGGGGATTGTACCGCCGGTTGTGGGGCTCCTTACCGCAATCGGGATGCTACGTGCATCGGGAACACTTGAAATAATAATAAATGTAATAAAACCCGTCACGGATTTTTTAAAAATCCCATCTGAAATACTGCCGTTTGCATTGCTGCGGCCTGTATCGGGCAGCGGTTCTCTTGCTATGGCAACGGATATTTTTAAAAATTACGGCACAGATTCCCTTGTTGGCAGAGCAGTGGCGGTTATGATGGGCAGCACCGAAACTACCTTTTATACCCTTGCAGTATACTTTGGTGCAGTAAAGGCAACGGACACAAGATATTCCCTTAAATGTGCCTTAACAGCGGATTTGGTCGGGATGCTTCTTAGTGTGTGGATATGTCGGCTAAGTTTGTAAATTTTCAAATAAATTAACAGCATATAAAATATCGCCTCAGGTTAATTTAATCTTGTAATGAATTAACCGGGGGATAAAGATGAAAAAGCAGGTAAACAAAAAAATATTTTTAATTGTTCTGATAGTTTTGTCAGCAATATCGGTATCAACGGGAGCAGCAATAGTATCGTCAGTTCCGGACCAAATAATACTCTTTGAAAATCAAAAACTCAATATTGGCAGATTTTATACATTTGATATCCAGACAGAAACCGGCGGAATAATAACAGATGGAGAACTGAAAAACGACAGTACGTATTTTGCAGACGTAAAATTTGCAGGGTTCATACCTGTAAAAACAGTAAAAGTTTCAGTTATTGAAAAAACCAAACTGATTCCCGGGGGCGAGAGTATCGGTATAAAACTTTATACAGACGGGCTGATGGTGGTAGGAGTTTCGGATTTCGAAACCGCTGAGGGGCAGATGGCATCACCTGCAAGGAACGGCGGTATAAAAACAGGGGATATAATAAAAAAAGTAAACGGACAGGCAGTAAATGATGCAACTGCCCTGTCGGATATAGTAGAAAATAATAACGGACAGCAGGTGACGGTTGATATTTGCAGAAACGGTAATGATATAGAACTCAAACTAAAACCTATGCCAGATTCCAAAAACAAGTATAAACTTGGTATGTGGATACGCAGTTCCGTTGCAGGAATCGGGACCATGACGTTTTATAATCCTCAAACCAAAACCTATGGCGCTCTTGGACACGGCATTACCGACAGTGACACTAATAATGTTGTACCCGTTGGGCGAGGAGAAGTAATTCCGGCTAAAATCACCACAATCAAGAAAAGTGAAAAAGGCATCCCCGGAGAACTGCGGGGTAGTTTTGCCAGTGAAACGGGTATCGGCAAGGTGTCGGTAAATAACGGTTGTGGTATATATGGCGAAGTAACCGATAACAGCGTGTTCTCAGGCGAAGCAGTGGAAATCGCATCAAGGGATGAGGTCACCGAGGGCAAGGCATATATTGAAACCTGTATAAACGGTGATGAGGTGGATAAATTTGAAATAGAAATACAGAGGGTATCACATTTTAAAAATGTTGAAACCAAATGTATGGTTATAAAGATAACCGATCCTCTGCTGCTTGAAAAAGCGGGAGGTATTCTGCAAGGTATGTCAGGCTCACCGATACTTCAAAACGGAAAATTAGTAGGTGCCGTAACCCATGTGTTTGTCAATGACCCAACAACGGGCTACGGGATATTTATCGAGAATATGTTGGCAGAGTCCGAAAAAATAAGATAAAAAACGCTCATCATAAGATGAGCGTTTTAATTTTGCGTGTAAACGCCATTTTCATAATTGCAATTCTTTGCAGAGTGTGATAAAATGTTTTACAAGTGGAGAGTTCATTCATTTGCAGGAAGGGAAATAAAAATGAATATTTTAAAGTGTATAGATGAACTTAAAAGCAAAAGAGTAAAAGGTTTGTTTGCTAAACTTTACGGTGATGATGAAAATGCAATTCAATATCAACTTAACAGATATAGTAATGCAATCGAAACATTTAAGCAAATATTCCCTGAGCGTTCAGATATTAAAATATATTCTGCCTCCGGAAGAACGGAGATAGGCGGCAACCATACCGACCATCAGCGAGGAGTAGTTTTAGCCGGTGCGGTAAACCTTGATATCGTTGCTGTTGTTTCTTTTCATAATGACGGTGTAATACGCGTAAAATCCGAAGGCTACGAAATGGCTGAGGTAAAACTTTGTGAACTCACTCCGACAGAAACCGATAACGGTACAAGAGCGCTTATAAGGGGTATAGCGGCAAAGTTTGCAGAATCCGGTGTGGATATAAAGGGCTTTGATGCGTATACTGTTTCCGATGTAATCAGCGGTGGCGGTATTTCTTCGTCAGCGGCGTTTGAAACTTTGATTGGAACCATCATCAATAATTATTATAACGATGACAAATTCACTCCGTTTGAAATTGCACAGATTGGATGGTTTGCCGAGAATAAGTTCTTCGGTAAAAAATGCGGATTGCTTGACCAGACCGTGTCATCTTACGGCGGACTTATCACTGCCGATTTCAATGATGTCACAAACCCCGAGATAGAACAGATTGCTTTTGATTTTGAAAAGTTCGGTTACGCTCTTTGTATAACCGATACAAAAAGCAGCCATGCCGACCTTACCGACGATTATGATTCAATCACTGACGAAATGAAACAAGTCTCTCATCACTTTGGCTGTGAAGTTTTATCTCAGGTAGACGAGGTACAGTTTTATGCAAACATAGCAGAACTTCGTAAAACCTGTTGTGATAGGGCACTGCTTCGTGCGATGCATTTCTTTAATGAAACCAAACGCGCAGGGTACGAGGCAGCCGCACTGAAAAATAATGATATAGACCTTTTCTTAAAACTTGTAAATGAATCCGGAGAATCATCTGCCATGTTGTTGCAGAACTTGTATTCCACCAAAACACCCACCCAACAGGCAATTCCGCTTGGAATCGCTTTGAGTAAGGCTGTTTTAAACGGCAGGGGAGCGGTCAGGGTTCACGGTGGCGGATTTGCCGGTACGATTCAGGCGTATGTTCCGGTAGAGATTGTCAATGACTATAAAACAGCCATGGAATCTGTATACGGCAACGATACATGCCATCTTGTAAGGATTAGACCTTTTGGTGGTATAGAGATAATATAACGGCACATCGCTGTTTTACAGTACATAAATTCCTATGAAACGAGAGGTATCGTAATAGATGGCAGGTAGACAGGATAATATAAGAAACTTTTGTATAATTGCCCATATAGACCACGGCAAATCAACCCTTGCGGACAGAATACTGGAAAAGACAGGTGTTCTTACCGAACGTGAGATGCAGGATCAGATTCTTGATAATATGGATCTCGAACGCGAAAAAGGCATAACCATCAAGGCACGGGCGGTTAAGGTTATTTATAAGGCAAAGAATAATCAGGAGTATGTATTCAATCTTATTGACACCCCGGGGCACGTGGACTTTAACTATGAGGTGTCACGTTCACTTGCGGCGTGTGAAGGTGCGGTGCTTATAGTGGATGCGGCACAGGGTATAGAGGCGCAGACACTTGCAAACACATATCTTGCGGTTGACCATAACCTTGAACTTGTTCCGGTTATAAATAAAATCGATTTGCCAAGTGCTCGGCCAGATGCCGTCAAGAATGAGATAGAAGATATTATAGGCATAGAGGCGCAGGATGCTCCGCTGATTTCGGCAAAACAGGGTATAGGCATAGAAGATGTTCTCGAAAAGATTGTAGAGTGTGTACCTGCCCCGTCAGGTGATGAGAACGCACCACTCAAATGTCTTATATTCGACTCATACTACGATGCATATAAAGGTGTAATTGTATATGTCCGCGTAATAGACGGGGAGATTAAACCCGGAACCGACATTAAGTTTATGGCAACGGAAAAAGAGTTTAATGTTGTTGAGGTAGGCTCTCTTTCGCCTTTGGGTATGATACCCACAGATTCTTTGAAAGCGGGTGATGTAGGCTACATCGCCGCAAGTATTAAAAATGTACGGGATGCCCGTGTAGGTGATACCGTTACAACGGCAGAAGGCGGCGCAAAAGAACCACTCCCCGGATATAAAAAGGTAAATCCCATGGTATTCTGCGGTATTTATCCGGCAGACGGCGCCAAGTACGGCGACCTTCGTGATGCACTCGAAAAATTGCAACTTAACGATGCGGCACTTACGTTTGACCCCGAAACCTCGGTTGCTCTCGGTTTTGGATTCCGATGCGGATTTCTGGGACTTTTGCACATGGAGATAATACAGGAACGCCTTGAAAGGGAGTATAATCTTGATCTTGTAACTACTGCTCCCAGTGTTGTATATAATGTGGTTAAAACCAATGGTGAACAACTCTGGATAGATAACCCCACCAATCTTCCGCCTATGGCAGAGATAGATTATATAGAAGAGCCGGTAGTAGAGGCATCCATAATGGTTCCTACTGAGTTTGTAGGTAACATAATGG
>SVKG01000078.1 GCA_015068565.1 Oscillospiraceae bacterium
TCGAGCAATGCTGCTCTGTACTCCTCTGCTTTTTCTACCATATCCGCAGGGATCTCTTCAATCCTAACGTCGTCGCCCTTTTCATCATAATAAACGATAGCGTTCATATTGATAAGGTCAATAACGCCCTTGAAAGTATCCTCCACACCGATAGGAAGTTGAAGGGGTACGGGGTTACATTTAAGACGGTCCTTCATCATATCTACAACATTGTAGAAGTCTGCACCCATGATATCCATCTTATTAACGAATGCCATACGGGGTACATGATATTTATCTGCCTGACGCCATACTGTCTCAGACTGGGGCTCAACACCACCCTTTGCACAGAAAACTGTAACTGAACCGTCAAGTACACGAAGTGATCTTTCAACCTCAACTGTAAAGTCAACGTGTCCGGGTGTGTCGATGATGTTTACTCTATGGTTTTTCCACTGTGCTGTTGTAGCAGCTGAGGTAATTGTAATACCACGCTCCTGTTCCTGCTCCATCCAGTCCATTGTAGCGTCACCATCATGTGTGTCGCCTATCTTGTGGATACGACCGGTGTAATATAATATTCTCTCGGTAGTTGTGGTCTTACCGGCGTCGATATGAGCCATAATACCGATATTTCTTGTTTTTTCAAGAGAAAATTGTCTTGGCACGTGATTGCCTCCTTTCTTTCGTCTTTAAAATAAACTTTGAAAGTGTTAATTTCAGAAAAACGCTGATTACCAGCGGAAGTGTGAGAATGCTCTGTTTGCCTCAGCCATCTTGTGAGTATCTTCACGTTTCTTAACTGCTGCACCAGTTCCATTGGCTGCGTCCATAATCTCTGCTGCCAATTTCTCGCACATTGTTCTTTCGTTTCTCTGACGTGCATAAAGTGTGAGCCATCTTAATCCTAATGTCTGGCGTCTCTCAGGTCTAACCTCGATCGGAACCTGATATGTCGCACCGCCGACACGTCTTGCTTTTACTTCAAGAACAGGCATGATGTTCTCCATTGCAGAAGTAAACACTTCTACTGCATCCTTGCCGGTCTTCTCAGCGATGATCTCAAATGCACCGTAAACGATTGACTGGGCTACACCCTTCTTACCATCAAGCATAATGTTGTTGATAAGTTTGGTTACGATTTTATTACCGTAAACAGGGTCAGCCAAAACTTCTCTTTTTGCGATAAAACCTTTTCTGGGCACTGTCCTTCCCTCCTTCATATAAATGATTTCATTGGTACTCGAACTTAATTCAGTCCGTAAGTGCTCAATACAGGATTATATAATATATATAAACTCCGTATTGTCGCACTACTTACCTTTGCGTAAGTGTCCAACATACTGGATAATACTTACTTTTGATTACTTAGATTCCTTTTTGGGCTTCTTAGCACCGTACTTGGATCTTGACTGGTTTCTTGCAGCAACACCCGAAGCATCGAGAGTTCCGCGGATAATGTGATATCTTACACCAGGAAGGTCCTTAATTCTACCACCTCTGATGAGTACCACACTATGCTCTTGCAGGTTATGTCCGATACCGGGAATGTAGGCTGATACCTCAACACCATTAGTGAGTCTAACACGCGCCATCTTACGGAGAGCTGAGTTAGGCTTTTTAGGGGTCATGGTCTTAACCGCTGTGCAAACACCACGTTTCTGGGGAGCACTCTGATCGGTAGGTCTCTTTTTGAGAGAGTTAAAACCAACTTGCAGAGCCGGTGCAGTAGATTTCTTTACAGAAGTCTGTCTGCCGTGCTTAACCAACTGATTAAATGTAGGCAATTCGTTTCACCTCCTATATATAAATTTCTATATTAAACAGCATTTGCCGTTAATACCATTTTTATGTATGCGTATGAGACGGCATACCACCACTCCTACTAATACACACTGTACTATAATACAACAAAACACAACCTTTGTCAAGAACTTTTTTAACAAAGATTGTGTTTCGTTTTAACCGACTTTAATATTGCCTTTTTCTATATCTTCTATAACACGGGCAATGGCGTGATCATTATTACTTACCGTTATATAATCGGCTATCTCTTTGATTTCGTCACAACCGTTTGCAACCGATATACCCACACCTGCGTATCTTACCATACCGATATCGTTATAGTAGTCACCGATTGCAACTGTCTTTTTAATATCCAGCCCCAATATTTCCACAAGTTTGGCAAGAGCCATACTCTTATCCGTACCCTTAGGAAGAATCTCGTACAAATCATGCTCGGAACGAACAAAACTGAACTTATGGGATTTTGGGTGTTCATCGAGAAGTCTGATTAACTTAAAAAGTTCTTCCTCGTCCTCGTGAGCGAAAAGCACCTTGGAAATCGGCGGCTCCACCTCCTTATAATGACAAGCAAGGTTTGGCACACCAACGAGTTTTCGGAATTTTACCATTGCGGAATTGTCTTTGCAAAAATAAAGATTCTCGGGTGTATTGACCTGGATACCTATATGAGGCATATATTTATCAACATGCTCTACAAGTTCCATACCCTCCTCGGGCAAGGTGTTAATCCACACGAACTTCTGCTTTTCAACATCGTATAGTCCGCCGCCGTTAATGCAACCAAAGGGTACGTTGGGTTTTACGATATCGCATATCTTACGGGCGGTGACGGGAACTCTACCGCTTATTATGGTGAACATACCGCCGTTTGCCTTAAAGTATTCTATGGCTTCAAGATTTTCCCCTGATATACTCCTGTCACTTGAAAGTAGGGTGCCGTCTAAATCGGTACAAATTAAAATGCCTTCAAACCTCTTCATTCTATGCCTTTCTCCATAAAAATTACCGTTCTTCCCTGAAATATGCAAGTCCCAATGACGCGGGAGGTTGATTTTCTTTTTTATCGCGGATGCTTGTGATAACCAGTACGATGATTGTAACAAGGTACGGAAGCATCTCGAAAAGTTTTTTAACACTTACGGTGATATTGGGAATGTATGTGGGTATTACATACAAAAATCCAAAGAGTATCGAACCGAGTATACTTACGCTGGGACGCCATACAGAGAATATTACCAGTGCTATTGAAAGCCATCCTCTGTCACCGAAGCCGTTATTTGACCACACGCCATTGGCATAGTCCATTACATAATAAAGTCCGCCAAGACCCGCAACGGCACTGCCTATGCAAGTTGTAAGGTATTTATACTTTGTAACATTTATTCCTGCTGCATCGGCTGTTTCGGGGCTTTCTCCCACTGCGCGAAGATGCAGACCTGTTCTTGTTCTGTTAAGGATATACGACGACACCAGTGCAACCACTATTGCGACATATACCAGAAAACCGTAAGAGAAAAACACATCGCCAAACCATCCGAGTTTATCAGCAAAAGGAAGTTGTGTTTTAAAAATTACACTGGTTGTCGAAAGGGATATAGACGGAACATCGGAATCTACAAGTTTTATAAGAGAGCCTCCGAAGAAATTACCGATACCGATACCGAACGTGGTAAGAGCAAGACCGGTAACGTTCTGATTAGCGCGGAGTGTTACCGTAAGGAAGCAATAAAGCAAACCCATAAGAGCGGCTCCTGCAAGGCAGCACAAAAGAGGTATAAAAACCACAAGAAAGGGATTTAACATATCTGCCGAAGGTACACTCTGTTCATACAAAAATGCACCCGCAACACCGCTTATGGCACCTACATACATAATACCGGGAATACCGAGATTAAGATGTCCTGACTTTTCTGTTAAAATTTCTCCGGTGGAGCCAAAAAGCAAGGGAGTTCCCTGCATAACTGCACGTTGAATAATTGTAGCAATCACAGCGATACCTCCTTGGATTTTGAATTGGTTTTGATATTATAATTTATAAAAAATTCCGAACCGATTATAAAGAATATAATTATTCCTGTTATTATATCAGAGAAGGATGAATTAAGGCGGTAAACCTCGGAAATCTTTGAAGCGCCTTTCTGCAAGAACACTATCAAAAGTGATGTCAGCATCATAAATATCGGGTTGAACTTTGCAAGCCACGAAACCATTATTGCGGTAAAACCTCTGCCGCCGATAGAATCGCTTTTAAGTGAATGGTCTGTTCCGGAAACAATCAAAAAACCAGCAACACCGCATATCGCACCGGAAATTGCCATTGTGCGCAATATTACTTTTTTTACATCTATACCGATATATTTTGCGGTTTTCTCACTCTCGCCCACAACGGAAATTTCATAGCCCTGTTTGCTATATTTAAGATATATAAACATCGCAACAGTTATAAGTAGAACCACTATAATATTGAACAGATATTTTTGTCCGAAAAGCACGGGGAGTTGACCGAATTCCAATGTACGGGGTGTTCCCGAGCCTTTGGGGACTGACCATTCAAGAGTGAAATATGCAACTATCTGAATTGC
>SVKG01000004.1 GCA_015068565.1 Oscillospiraceae bacterium
CGTTGGGTATAAAATCGTTTCCGTTAAATTTTTCTCCCGAAATTGCAACAAACACAGCATTTTCACAGTCACGGCTATCGGTTGATACGGCGCCCACAAGGGTGTTTTTTTCGCCGAACACTATCTCGCCGCCCGTTGCAGCGGCTATCTCTGACAATGTAAGGGGTTCTATGCTGTATGACATATACAATCCTCCACGAGAAACTTTACTTGCTCATTTTTTCAAAAATCTCTGCAACAATCTTTCGTTCGTCAAACTCTATAATATCATTACCTAAAATCTGATACGTTTCATGGCCTTTTCCCAAAAGAAGTACCACATCATCTTCCCTTGCAATACCCATGGCATACTCTATCGCATCTCTGCGGTTTTCTATAACCTCATACACTGCATCGGTGTTCTTGATGCCGGTGAGAATTTCCTCTATGATAGACATGGGCTCCTCGGTACGGGGATTATCGCTTGTAACAACACAGATATCCGACAGTTTCCCCGCAATAGAGCCCATAATGGGGCGTTTTGTTCTGTCGCGGTCGCCGCCGCAGCCGAAAACAGTTATTATTCTGCCTTTGCAAAAACCCTTTACGGTACTTATGATATTTTCAACTCCGTCGGGGGTATGGGCATAATCTATCATTACAGTATACGGAGCATCAATGCGTACAATCTCTGCCCTGCCTTTTACTCCGGCGATATCTTTAAGCACTGAACCGCAGTATGCCGTATCGATCCCCAGCATATTGCTTATACCTGTTGCACAAAGGGCGTTATATACGGAAAACTCACCGGGAACGGGCAGATGTATTCTGCTTCCGTTAACGCAAAAATCCACGCCTTTTCCGCTGTATGAAATGTCTGTGGCTTTATAGTCACAGTCATTTTTTACGCCGTAATACTTAACATCGCAGGTGGCGTTTTTGACAAGGCTTTCAGTATATGCATCGTCGATGTTGACAACCCCATACTTACACACAGAAAACAGTCGGGATTTTGCCTCGGCATAGTTATCCATAGTTATATGAAAATCAAGATGGTCCTGTGTGAGGTTTGTAAATGCTCCTACCTCAAACTCACAGTTGCGAACTCTGTTAAGGCAAAGGGAGTGAGAGGAAATCTCCATAACCACATAGTCTACACCTTCGCGGGTCATAATGGAAAACAGTTCTTGGAGTTCCAGTGATTCGGGGGTAGTTCGTTCACTTTTAAGCACAAGGTTACCCACCATATTCTGATTTGTGCCGATAAGCCCCACCTTATGCCCAAGCGATTCAAGTATGGCTTTTACAAGATACGTCACGGTTGTTTTACCGTTTGTACCGGTGACGCCTATAAGTTTAAAATTCTTTGAAGGGTGACCGTAAAAGTTTGCCGCAAGGTCTGCCAGTGCTGCACGGGTATCTGCTGTGACTATCTGCGGAACGGCAAGGTCTGCCGCACAATCTTCCACAACAACCGCAACTGCACCGTTTTCAATGGCGTTGCTTATATATTTATGGCCGTCTACATTAAACCCTTTAACGGCAACAAAGACGTCACCTTTTTTTATTTTAAGAGAATTATAGCAAACTCCGCCGACTTGCAAACCGTCAATATTTCCGATGATTTCTCTGACTTGCACACCTTCGATAAGTTCTTTGAGCAACATAACGGTATCACCTTTCTGCCTGTCGGCTAATGTACGTTTGTATAATTGAATTCCACGGTAACAATCGTACCCTTGGGAACAAGTGTTCCCGGCGGAGGAGTCTGGGATGCGACAATCGCTTCGCCGTCTTTTACCTCGGCATTACCGGATATTTTGAGGTTGAGTCCGGCATTGGTTATACGTCTGTTGGCCTCGCTTACTCCGCTGCTGATAACATCGGGGACTACAACATCGCTCTCGTCCGTCTCTCTTGTGTAGAGCACAACAGTAGATGACGCCGGTAGTGCCGTACCGCCTTTTGGTATCTGTGAGACGATAACCTCTCCGTCTCCTACTATCTGATATCTTAAACCTGAATTTTCAAATGCCTTGGAAACATCTGCCACGCTGAGTCCTTCAACATTGGGAACAGGCAGATCCATGGTTTTGAGTTCTTCCTCTGTATACTGGGGTTCTATGCCCAGGTATCTCAGCGTATCTTCGAAAATAAGTTTAAAAGTAGGTGCTGCTATCTGACCGCCCATATAAGTATCGCCCATAGGCTCGTCAAGAAGCAAAAGTCCTATTACCTCAGGGTCATTGGCAGGTGCAAATCCCGCAAAGGACGCTATATATCTGCCGTTGCCTCTGGGCAGTTTTTCACTCGTACCGGTTTTACCCGCAACACGATAACCCGCTATATAGGCATTTTTGGATGTGCCGTTTGTAACAACGCTTTCGAGTATCTGCCTTGTGGTTGCAGCGGTTTCTTCGGAAATAACTTTTCTTATATTCTTTGATTCAAATGTTTTGATAACATTACCGTCATCATCGGTAAGCACCTTGGCAATACGGGGGCGCACCATTGTTCCGCCGTTGGCTATGGCAGAATACGCCGTTATAAGTTGCAGGGGCGTAATCTGGAAAGACTGTCCGAAGGAACAGGTGGCAAGTTCGACCTCGTTGAAATTTGCCATCTGGTGAAATGCACAAACCGCTTCACCGGGAAGGTCAAAACCTGTTTTTTCCGCAAAGCCGAAGGCTTTGTAATACTTATAGAAATTTGAATTACCGATCCTTGCACCAACCGTCATAAATACCGGATTACAGGAGTTTTCAACACCCTGCAAAAAGGTTTCCGCTCCGTGTCCTCCCGTTTTCCAGCAGTGGATAACGTGAGGGCCTACAACATGGGCGCCTGTACAATGGAAAGCATCGTTTATGCTTACAACATTTTCCTCCAATGCCATGGCGGTTGTAATAGCCTTGAATGTAGAGCCAGGCTCGTAGGTATCAACAACGGCTTTGTTACGCCACATTTTTTGGAGTTCGTCATTATAAAACTTGGTTTTTTCGTCGCCTTGGAGCGCATCCATCTGTGTCTGCTTTTCTGCACTGTTAAGCGTAAAAGGATCGTTAAGGTCAAAAGACGGATATGTTGCCATAGCAAGAATATCCCCCGTTTTTGCCTCCATTATTATACACGCGGCTCCGTTTTGTACTTTATAGTCTGCTACCGCCTGTTCGAGATTTTTCTCAACAAAATGCTGTATTGTTTCATCTATCGTAAGCACAAGGTTGGCGCCGTTTTCCGGATTGATATACTTTTCATACTTAAAAGGCATATCGGTACCCATAGCATTTTTGGCAGTTACTATTCTGCCGGGCAGACCTTTGAGATACTTATCAAACGAAAGTTCAACTCCGTTAAGACCCTGATTGTCTGTACCGACAAAACCTATTACATGGGATGCCAACTTACCGTAAGGATAATACCGCTTTGTATCCTCGGAAAGATACACGCCTTTTAGTTTATTGGTAGTATGCCCATCCTCGTCTTCAAAACTCATAAAAGAACGGATTGCATCGGCAGGTTCTTTTTCTACACGGCGTTTGATAATCTCATAACTGGAATTTTTAGTGATTTTTTTATAAACGGACTCTCTGTCCATTTCCAACACAGTCGACAAGGTGTCTGCCACAAAATCCGCATTATCGGCTTCGGCAATCTCACGGGGGCTTACCGATACCATTTCAACCGAGGCACTCTGGGCAAGTATTTTGCCGTTACGGTCATAGATTATACCTCGTTTTGAATTTATTGTTTTATCCTTGGTCTGCTGCTCAATCGCCTTAATCTGCAACTCGGGACCGTTAACAAACTGTATCCATATACAACGCCCGAGAAGTGCAACAAGCAACAGGGCAAATATCAAAAATATATAAAAGGCTCGTTTTTTGCTGTTTAAATTTAAATTATTCATTTATCCACTCACCCTTCATTTATTTTCTTTCCCTCTACGGACAAAAAAGCAGGCGATGCCTGCTGTCTGACTTTTAATAAATTTATATGACGAATCAATCTATATATTCCATCATCTCTCCTATGCCCTTACCCATGGCAACCAACGTGCCGCCGTTCCAGGTTGTTCCTTTTTTATCGGAAATCTCTGCATAGTTAGTCTGCTCTACATTAACATATACCATCTGGTATTTGTCGGGATGCTTCATACCCAGTTCGTTTATTGCAATTTCTTCAATTCTTTTTAAATCAAGTGATCTTTCAATATCGAGTGTTGTCTGATTATTCTGAGCGGTGATGGCTTTAAGTTGATTCTGCATATCGTTTACCTGAGATGATTTTTCAATAATTATGGCATTGGTAAACAGTACGCCTATTGCAATTGCAAATACCGAAAAGAATATTGCCGCGCCACGGAGATGCTTAACAAACTCCGCTTTTTTTGACTCTCTTACTTCCCGGCGTCTTGCTATATTTTCTTGTACATCCTGATTTTTGTAGTCAGTATAAGCAAAGTCTGTAATCTTATAAGCAGAAGTTCCGTTATAATAATTCGACACCGCTCTCACTCCTAATCAATTTTTTCTATCACACGCAGTTTGGCACTGGCCGACCTGCTGTTTATCTCTTTTTCTTCGTCGGTTGCTACGATGGGCTTTCTGTTAATCAACCTGCCCCGCGGCTTTTTGCCGCAAACACAAACGGGAAACTCTTTTGGACAGGTACAGCCCGAACACAATTCGCCAAAAACATGCTTTACTATCCTGTCTTCAAGAGAATGGAAAGTGATTATGCAAAGTCTGCCGTTCGTGTTTAAGCAATCAAAAAAGTCTGTTACGGCATTTTTTAAATCTGCAAGTTCACCGTTGACCTCTATCCTTATAGCCTGAAAGGTCCTCTTGGCAGGGTGTGAACCCTTGGGTACCGACTTTGCCGGAACTGCCCTGCGGATAACCTCTGCAAGTTCCGCAGTGGTGGATATGGGTTTTCGTGCCCGTTCTGCCTCAATAAGTTCGGCTATCTTGCGCCCGTAACGCTCCTCGCCGTAATCGTAAATTATCTTTGCAAGTTTATCTTTGCTGTATGTATTTACCACATCGTAAGCACTTAAAGAATCTTTTTGATTCATCCTCATATCGAGGGGTGCATCTTTTGTATAACTGAATCCCCGTTCGGGATTGTCTATCTGATAAGATGATATCCCCAAATCTATAAGCGCTCCGTCAAGTCCGGACACGTTATTTTCTGCAAGGATATTTTTGATGTTTTTATAATTATCATGGACATAAACCATATTTTCCCGATTGCCTATTCTTGCAGAGGCTGCCGCTATGGCTTCGGCATCACGGTCAATGCCTATCAGTTTTCCGCCTTTAAGATGAGAAAATATCACCGACGAATGTCCGCCTCCGCCGAGAGTACCATCGGCATACACACCGTCAGGCCGTATGTTAAGACCTTCTATGCACTCGCTTAGCAAAACGGGAACATGTTTAAACTCCATCATATCATGATACCAACTTCATCAAGACCGGCTGTAACCTTATCGGTATCCATCTCGTCAAGATAATCGGTCCAGTTTTCAGTAGCCCAGATTTCCAGTTTATTACCGTAACCTGCAACAGTAACCTCTTTATTTATCTGCGCAAACTCAACCAAATGCTGGGGCAACAGTATTCTTCCCTGCTTGTCCATCTCGCAGTCACACGCTCCGGAAAGAAAATGTCTTGTAAGTGCTCGGGAGTTTTTGTTGGTTAAAGGCAGACTTTTGAGTTTCTCCGAGAAAACGCTCCACTCTGACATAGGGAACACGAACAAACTGTTTTCAAAACCTCTTGTTATAACAAACTCTGTCCCAAGGTTTTCCCTGAACTTTACGGGAATAATTATTCTGCCCTTGGCATCAATACTGTGACGATATTCACCACGAAACATTTTCTCACCACCTTTGTCTGGATTTTAACCACTTTCTACCACAAAACACCACTTTTAACCACTCTTGATGTAATTTTACATCATATTTGAAAGATTTGCAATAGTTTTTTTAAAAAAGATTACGGAAATATTACAAAAAAACGTGTTTTTTTAAATTTTCGTTAATTCTATACAAAAAAATCTTTGCTTTAGTTTTAAATTATGGGTTTTGGGCACACTTTTTTGTGGGTTTTATCAAAAACTTTTGGTAATGGATAGCCAAAACGTGTTTCGGGCAACAAAAAAATCGGCTGTCGCCGATTTTTTTCGGTATATTTATTCTCCTGTATCTATACTCTCCTGTATTACCGCGGAATTATACTTATCTATAATAGATGTCTGCAATAGTTCGCGCATTTGGGTGTTTATAGGATGAGCGATATCCTTAAATTCATTATCGGGAGTCTTCCGCGACGGCATCGCTATAAAAAGTTTATCCGCACCCTCGATTATCTTTATGTCGTGTACTACAAAACAGTTGTCAAATGTAACCGACACCACTGCCCTCATCTTACCCTCCTGGTCTATCTGCCTGATTCTGATATCCGTAATATCCATTGTTTGCACGTTCCTTCCTTTTAAGTTGTTTTTCAATCTTTATATTGCTCCTGTTTTGCCAATAATATTCACTTGTTAATTACATTTTTTGGGATGCTGCGGAGGATTTTGTCAACTACGCCCCCTTGACATTTAATCGATTGTGTGCTATAATGTCAATTATTGTTGTGACAGCTTTTGTTTTTTTAATTTATTAAAACGGAGCGTGGGTGTATGAACACCATAAGTAAGATTGAAGAAATAAAAGAAACTTTGACATCGTACGTTGGCAGACGTGTACATGTTACTGTTAAGAAAGGCAGAAAAATGCGGTTTGCCCGTAAGGGTGTTATTGAGAATGTTTACCCCAATATTTTTGTAGTCAGGCTTGAACCCCGTGGCGAAGAAGGCGAACGCAGGGTTTCTTTCAGTTATGCCGATATTCTCACCCGGGTTGTGGAAGTTCTGGTTTTTAAATAATACATACAAGTACATCTTTTTTAAGATGTGCTTTATTTATTAAGGGGAGGTTTTCCTTATGATTTACAGCACTACTTTTTCAAAACTTATAGATATATTCAGAGCGTTGCCGGGTGTGGGTCAAAAATCCGCCGTAAGAATGGCATATTATATCCTCTCCCTTTCCGACGATCAGGTTAAATACATTGCCGACACCATCCTTTCGGCAAAGGAAAAAACTCATTATTGTCCCGTTTGCCGCAACATAACAGAGGATGAGATTTGTGATATCTGCTCTAACATAAACAGGGACAAATCAGTTATTTGCGTTGTGGAAAGACCGAGAGATGTTATATCTATGGAAAAGACGGGGGAATTTAACGGAACATATCACGTTCTCCACGGTGCAATCTCTCCGGTAGACGGTATAAGCCCGTCAGACCTTACCATCGACGGTCTTATTGACAGGGTAAAGACCGGTGATGTAAAAGAGGTTATAATGGCAAACAATCCCAGTATAGACGGCGAGGCAACCGCTATGTATATTGCGCGTTTAATGAAGCCCTATAATGTAAAGGTGACGCGCATCGCTTACGGACTGCCCGTCGGCGGAGATCTCGAATATGCCGACCAGATAACCCTTGCAAAGGCGCTGGAAGGCAGAGTAGAAATCTGATTTATCTGCGATTATGCGATAAAAATCCCGTTGGTTATTAAACCAACGGGATTTTTTTATTCTTCTACTTGCTTTTTATTGTTAAAATATTCTTTTGTATGTTTCTTGACTACCTTATAAAGCCCCAGAAGACCGATAAGGTTTGGCACCATCATAAGTCCGTTCATCGTTTCCGAAATACTCCATATAACTTCAAGGTTACCTACTGCGCCCACAAACACCACAACAACATACGCGATTCTGTATATGCGCACAGCCATGTGATTGTTTTTAGTCAGGTATTTGATGGAAACCTCGCCGTAGTATGCCCAGCCAAGAATAGTTGAAAGTGCAAAGAATATGGTTGACAGTGTTACAACCACGCTACCCACCCCGGGGAGTATCTTATTAAACGATGCAATAGAGAGTGCCGCACCCAGGAACTCACCATTCTGCCACAGACCTGTGGTGAGTATAACAAGGGCAGACATAGTACATATAATAATGGTAGTGAAAAACACCTCGAACATTCCCCACAAGCCCTGATCTACGGGGTTTTTGGCGCTGGAAGCAGAATGTGCGATAGGCGCACTACCAAGACCCGCCTCATTGGAGAATATGCCTCGTGAAAATCCATAATGCATAGCCGTCATAATACCGTATCCGGCAACGCCGCCCGCAGCAGATTTAAAGTTAAATGCCTCTTTAAATATAAGCGCAAAAGCCGCAGGAACCTTTTGGATATTGATAATAATCGCAATCAAAGAACACGCTACATAAAAAAACGCCATAGCCGGAACGAGTTTTTCATTTACCGAAGATATACGGCGCATTCCGCCAAGGATAACTGCACTTACAATAATTGTAAGTGCAATGCCTGTTATCTCAGGTGATATATTAACAGTAGATTTAAGTGCTACCGAAATGGAGTTGGACTGTGTGGCATTACCCGTTCCCATACAGGCAAAAATAGCAAAAACGGCGAAAATACCCGCAAGCCATTTAAGACCCAAACCATTCCTTATGTAATACATCGGGCCGCCAATCCATTGACCTTTTTTATCCTTTTCGCGATATGAAATGGAGAGAACAATCTCGGCATACTTTGTGACCATACCCAGCAGAGCACTTACCCACATCCAGAAAATCGCACCCGGTCCGCCGGAAACAATAGCCGTTGCAATACCGGCAATACTGCCTGTGCCGATTGTACCCGCCATAGCCGTCGCAACCGCCTGAAAAGAACTGACACCGGATTCATCACCGGAGCGGTGCTTACCACTAACATTCCGCCAATGGTATTTTTAATAGCATATCCGAACTTTCTGAACTGCAAAAACTTTGTGTTGAGCGTCAAAAACAAGCCGGTGCCAATCATCAGCGCTATCATATAAGGGCCCCATACAAAGTCGTTTATTTTAGTATTTAAAAAAGTTATCAGTTCCAAGATGTTTCCCATATCAACCCTCCGTTGATTCTTTGCAAAATCAATCACAACTTTTTAAGTTTACATCATTTAAAGAAACAAGTCAAGATTTTACAAAAAAATTCATAGAAATCAGTTTATGCCCTCTCAGGGTTCGAATCCCTTACAAATTAAAAAGGTACAATGCCGTAAGGCACTGTACCTTTTTAATCAGGAAAGGATGGGATAAGTATGCTTCGCATCCTTCCTGCTTGACGACCGCGCCAAAGCGCAGTACCCGTCCGCGCACCACTCCACTGGCAAACAGTTCGCCAAACTGTTTGCCGTCGTTCCGTGCCCTCTCAGGGTTCGAATCCCTTACAAATTAAAAAGGTACAATGCCGTAAGGCACTGTACCTTTTTAATCAGGAAAGGATGGGATTCGAACCCACGGTGCGCTATTAACGCACACAGCATTTCCAATGCTGCGCCTTAAACCAACTCGACCACCTCTCCGTGTCAACTGTTACATTATATCAACTAATATATCAAAAGTCAAGATTTTTTTCAATTCTTTTGTTATGGGGCGTTTGACGTTTTTTCATATCATTGTTGATTTTTTCTTTCCTATATGTTATTATATAAGATAATTTATTACCATTGGAGGTTATGATATGGTAGACATTAAAAATTCACTTTCAAAAAGAGTCCGTCCCTTAGAGGCTTCCGCTATAAGAGAGATGTTCAAACTTATGGGACAGGCTGATATTATATCCTTTGCCGGTGGTATCCCCTCTCCTGAGGTTTATCCTACCGATACCCTTGCAAAAATCTCTGAAAACATCCTCGCAACCAACGGTCAGTTCACCCTTAAATACGGTGTTACGGAAGGTTACGCGCCTTTGATAGACCAGGTTGTTTCAAATAACAAATTAAACGGCATCGGCAAAGATTTTGATGCAACGATTATAACAACAGGTGCACAGCAGGGAATTGATCTGGCAGCAAAATCACTCATTGACCCCGGCGACGGAATAATTGTTGAAAGTCCTACCTTTGTAGGTACTTTAAACTCCCTCCGTTCATACGAGGCGACACTTTACGGAGTACCCGTTCAAGATGACGGTATAGACCTTGAATCAACCGAGGAAATATTAAAAACGAAAAAAATCAAGTTTATATATACAATACCCACATTCCAGAATCCTACGGGAATCACGATGTGTCTTGAAAAGAGAAAAAAACTCCTTGCCCTTGCCGAGGAGTACGACTGTCTTATTTTAGAGGACAACCCCTACGGTGAATTGAGATTTAAGGGCGACTACATACCCACAATCAAATCTTTTGACGAGTCAGGCAGAGTTATATATGTAGGTTCTTTTTCAAAGACGCTCTCCCCGGGACTGAGAGTGGGATTTTTGGTGGGACATACAGACCTTATTGAAAGAGTTATAGTGGTAAAACAGGCCAACGATGTTCACACTCCTCTGCTTCCGCAGATGATAATTTCGCAGTATATGGCGGAAAACAGTATGGATGCGCACATTTCAAGAGGGTGTGAGTCGTGCAAGGAAAAATGCAACGCAATGCTCGATGCCATGGACAGGCATTTCCCCGACAAGGCGGTATACACCCGTCCCGACGGTGGAATTTTCCTTTGGGTTACTTTGCCCGAGGGAGTAGACACCGGTGCTCTGCTTAAAAAAGCAATTGAGAAAAAAGTGGCATTTGTTCCCGGTAACAGTTTTATGGTAAACGCTGCCGAGCCCTCTAACTGTTTCAGGCTTAACTTTACAACCGTGTCCAACGACAAGATTGAACAGGGCATTAAAATTCTCGGCGATTTGCTCAAAGAAGAATTAAACTGATATTTGGAAGGATACTTACAATGGACGATAAAAAAATTATATTTTCAGGAATACAACCCACAGGCTGTGTAACTCTGGGCAACTACCTTGGTGCTCTTAAAAACTGGGTAGCACTCCAACACGACTACAACTGCTGTTTTTCCGTTGTGGATATGCACTCCATAACTGTACGCCAGGAACCGGCAGAACTCCGCAAAAGATGTATGGAATTTCTTGCACAGTATCTGGCATGTGGTATTGACGGCGAGGAGAATCTGGTATTCTTTCAGTCGCACGTTCCCGCCCACGCGGAACTTGCCTGGGTACTCAACTGCAACACCTACATGGGTGAACTCAGCCGAATGACACAATTTAAGGATAAATCCGCAAAACACGCCACAAACATAAATGCAGGACTTTTTACATATCCTGTGCTTATGGCGGCTGATATCCTTTTGTATCAGACAGACCTTGTGCCCGTCGGTGTTGACCAGAAACAGCACCTGGAACTTGCAAGAGACATTGCAATACGCTTTAACAACGTCTACGGCGAAACATTTAAGGTTCCGGAACCCTTTATCCCCAAGGCGGGGGCGCGTATAATGAGTTTGCAGGAGCCCACCTCAAAAATGAGCAAATCAGACCCCAACATAAACGGATTTATATCTATTCTTGATGACCACGACGCCATAATGCGCAAGTTTAAACGCGCAGTTACCGACAGCGACAGTGTTGTACAATTCAAAGACGGCAAAGACGGTATCAACAACCTTATAAACATATACACAAGTGTTACGGGCAAATCCGTGGAAGAAACCGAAAAGGAATTTGACGGTTGCGGCTACGGAACTTTCAAAGAGGCTGTGGGAACCGCCGTTTCCGAACACCTTAAACCCGTAAGGGAAAAATACAACGACATCGTCAAGGACAAAGCATACCTTGAATCAGTTTACAAAAACGGCGCCGAAAGAGCCGCCTACGTTGCAAGAAAGACTCTTTCAAAGGTGTACCGCAAAATCGGTTTTGTAAACAAATAAATCCCGTAAAACTTTTACGGCTTAAAAGGAGCATCCGTTATGACTGTGACCTCACTGATATTTTGCTTTTCAATAGCATTCTTTGTTTCACTTGCCTCTACACCGTTGGTTAAAACTCTCGCCCACAAAATCGGTGCGATAGATATTCCCGACGGCAAAAGAAGAGTACACAAATCACCTATCCCCCGTCTGGGCGGTCTGGCAATATTTTTGGGATTTATGTGTGCGGTGTTTGCCTTTGTAAAAATTGATACCCAGGTACGGGGAATACTTATTGGCGCTGTACTTATTGTGGCAATAGGAATTTTAGATGATGTAAAGCAACTTAAAGCCACCGTTAAACTGGCAGTACAAATTATAGCGGCAATCATAGTGGTTTCCCACGATGTGAAAATCGTTGCTTTAACCGTTCCGTCGTTTATTATAGACAGCGGATTTTTGCCTCTTAAATGGCTCAGCTTCCCGATTACAATTCTGTGGATTGTTGCCGTTACCAACGCCGTTAACCTCATAGACGGACTTGATGGTCTGGCAGTAGGTATATCTTCAATCGCAACTTTCTCTTTATTCTTTATCGCAATTTTGGCAGGTGAGCCTACCGTTGCATTACTTGCCGCAGCACTTGCAGGTGGTTGCCTTGGATTTTTACCCTACAACTTCAACCCCGCAAAAATCTTTATGGGCGATACCGGTTCTACCTTCCTTGGATTTATACTGTCAACAATATGTATTCAGGGCCTTTTTAAAGGATATGCAATAATTTCTTTTATCATCCCGTTCCTTATACTGGGATTGCCCTTATTTGATACAAGCGTTGCAATCCTCAGACGCATCCACAACAAAAAACCTATAATGGGTGCTGACAGAGGGCATCTGCATCACAAACTCATTGATATGGGTTTTTCACAGAAACAGACCGTAGCAATATTATACGTTATAGCAATGCTCCTCGGACTCAGTGCAGTGGTGCTTGTTGAACGTGGTGCACAAACAGCGTTTTTACTTGTATCGGTTGTGTTGCTTATGCTTATCTTCGGCGGCAGAGTGATTACCTGGCAGACCGACCACATCAGACATATTACAGAAACTGAAAATGATGAGAAAAGTGAGGAGAATACAAATGATTAAAGTTATGACGGTATTCGGTACAAGGCCTGAGGCCATCAAAATGGCACCTCTTGTTAAGGAACTTGAAAAGAGGGCCGAGATACAGTCTATCGTGGCAGTAACTGCCCAGCACAGAGAAATGCTTGACCAGGTGCTTGAAATTTTTGATATCAAACCCGATTACGATCTCAACATAATGAAAGACAGACAGACACTGCTCAGCATTACCACAAACGGGCTTACAGGTATGGACGATGTAATCAAACAGGCTCAGCCTGACGTGGTTCTCGTTCACGGCGATACCTCCACAACGTTTGTAGGCGCTCTGGCGGCGTTTTACAATCAGGTTAAGGTGGGACACGTCGAAGCAGGTCTGCGTACTTATGACAAATACTCGCCCTTCCCGGAGGAAATGAACAGAAAACTCACCGGCGCAATAGCAGATTTCCATTTTTCTCCCACCATATCAAACAAGAACAATCTTTTGAGAGAAAACGTGGCCGAGGACAGTATATTTATAACAGGAAACACTGTTATTGACGCTTTGCAGACAACAGTGCGAGATGATTATGAATTTAAAGACCCCACTCTCAAAGCATTGGATTTTGAAAATACGAGAGTTATTCTCGTAACAGCCCACAGGAGAGAGAACCTGGGCGAACCTCTTAAAAACATCTGCACGGCAATCAAAGAAGTGGTTGACGAAAACCCCGATGTTCAGGTGGTGTACCCCATGCACCTCAACCCCGCAGTAAGAGAAACTGCAACATCTATTCTCGGTAACGACAGCCGTATACATCTTATTGAGCCACTTGATGTTGAGGAACTGCACAATGCAATGGCAAGGTGCTATCTTGTAATGACCGACTCGGGCGGTCTTCAAGAAGAAGCACCCAGTCTTGGCAAACCTGTAATAGTTTTAAGAAACGAAACCGAGCGTCCCGAAGCAGTTGAAGCAGGTACAGTTGTTATGGGCGGTGTGCACAAGGAACACATCAAAGACCTTGCCAACAACATACTGAGCGACAAAGACCTTTACACCAAGATTGCCCACACGGCAAACCCTTATGGTGACGGTCATGCATCGGAGAGAATTGCAGATATTATAATAGAAAAACTGGGTAAATAAAAAACATTCCCCCGCAATCGTTACAGAGCGATTACGGGGGATTTTTATCTGTACAGTACGGGTTGAATCTGTACACCCTGTGATGCAAGTTCAACAGTAGGAATAATCATATCCATGTGCGCCACAAGGGAATTATGTTTTTTATCAGGGTCATCCTGGGAAAAGGGCACGAAATAGACGTTTTTACAATTAAGAAGTGCCCCGATGTTTTTGGCACTTGCCCCAAGTCCGTCGTTTGTGGAAACGGCTATAACGAGGGGATTTTCGTTCCTTAGACTTGCCTTTGCCGCCATAGTCACACTCGAATCCGTGATTCCTCCTGCCAGTTTTCCCAATGTGTTGCCTGTGCAGGGGGCTATCACCATCATATCCAAAAGATTTTTAGGACCTATGGGTTCTGCCTCATATACAGTGGAAATAATCTTTTTGCCCGTGATATTTTCAATCCTGTCCCGAAACTCCGATGCCTTGCCAAAACGGGTGTCGGTTGTTGCCGCCATTTCACTCATAACAGGAATCACTTCCGCTCCCGTTGCACAAAGGGCTTCTAACTGAGGTATAACTTTGGAAAAAGTACAAAAGGATCCCGTTAAGGCAAATCCTATTTTCATTCCGCACAAATCCATTTTTCAAACCCCCATATCAGCAAAAATATTCAGTATTGTGTCCTTGATAATTTCTCCCGCAGTTTCAGGTGCCACCTTTCCGGGCAGTGACAGGGCATGAACCACCTTGATTCCGTACCGGGCAGCCTTTTCAATGTCAACCCCTCCCGGGGCAGATGCAAGGTCAATTATAAGGCAATCGCGTCTTACAAGTTTAAGCATATCATCCGTGAGAATCTCGTGGGGAACGGTGTTGTATATAACATCAAACTGCGGCAGACTCCCCTTTAAATTATTAAGTGGTATACCGGTATATCCATAAGCGTCTATCCACGCAAGGTCCGAAAACTTTCTTGCTTCAACATAGGTTTCGGCACCGAGAGCATTAAGCCGTGAGGACAGGATTTTACCAATACGGCCAAACCCCAGCACCAGTGATTTGCTCCCCCATACAGTGACGGGCAGAAGATTCATGGCAAGTTCTATGGCACCCTCGGCTGTGGGCACCGCATTTGCAACAGTCAGTTCTTCCCTTTCAAAATAATCCGTAACCGATATATTATATATTCCGCACAGGTTTTTTACCTTGGGTGTGATTCTTCCACCAACAAAAAGTTGCTCCTTTGTCATCAGTTTTAAAACGTCATAAAGATATATTTTATCTTCATACAACGGAGTGTGTAATGTGACATCATCAACCGTTACGGGCAATCCCGATATCACAACATCTCTGCCCGAGAGCGCATCTTTGAGATTTGCCGCCCTGACTATTCCGCCGTCAAAATCTATATCCTCTGAAAACCCGTAGGTTACAACATCAAAGCCGTCGCGGTTAAAGTTGTTTGCAAGAGATACAATACGCTTGTCACCGCCGAGAATCAATATCTTTTTACAGTTCAACCTCTACCCCCTCCTTTTTATATAGTATAATATGTAAAGGTTTACATTTTAGTGCATTTTTCAAAAACAAAAACACCGGCTGTACGCCGGTGTTTCGTTTATATTATTTTCCGCGGTTTAAAAGTTCTATTGCAAAATCAGCATTCTTTTCCGCCGCTTTTTTCAAAACCTCGTTAGTGCGGTGGAGTTCCTCCCTCCGCTTATCGCCTTCGTTTATAATCTGTGTCATTATACGGGAAGCCCCGTCAAAGGTCATATTCTCAATATTTACACAGTCCGGCTGATTTATAGACTCCATAAAGGCGCTCACCTTAGGGTCATAAACCAGTGCCATAGCAGGTATACCCAAAGTGGTGGCATAAATGAGAGAATGAAGTCTCATCCCCACAACCACCTCTGCCTCTGACAGTACGGAAAAAACCTCAGGAACAGAAAGTTCACGGTTGATAACGTAGGAGTCGTTTTTCATCTTACTCATTACGCTATGTGAGATTTCAAGGTCGGCGGGGTACTGCATAGGCACAAACAAAGGGTATATGCCGTGCTTTTCCACCATATAGTCGCAAAGACGTGCCATTTCGCTCTCAAAACCGGCAACGCTGTCTTTCCATTGACGGATAGAAACCACCCCGATTTTCCGCCCGTCCGGAACACCTGCCATATTGGTAAAATATTTTCCGGAAAGAGAAACATCTGCATTCAGTGTAAAAGCCGGATCGGCAGTGATTGTAATCTCAGGACGGGAAACTCCCATTGATTTAAGTTCTTCATCGGATTTATCATCACGCAGAGTTATTATATCTACTTTATTGAGAATTTTAGTAGCAACATAACGATTGAATTTTTTCCGTATAGGTCCAAGGCCGTTGGCATACAGCATCGTCTTCATCCCGCACCGCTGTGCAAGGGAAATTATAATCAGGTAATAAAAGAGGGATTTACTGCTGGTGACATCCTGCAAAAGGCTGCCGCCACCGAATAGAAGCATGGAAGATTTGCGCATCTCTTTTATAATCTTAAAGGGATTATATCTGTATATGGACTTTACGCGGTAAACATTCTCCGTTTCCCGCGGGGTTTTGGACAGCACGGTAACATCAAGGTCTGACTTTTTGCTACGCAAGGTGCTTAAAATCGCAAAAAGCAACGCCTCGTCTCCACTGTTTGCAAAACCGTGATAGCCGGATATAACAATATCAGACATTATCTCATCTCCGTATCAATCTTTTTAGAAACTATTTTAGCAACCTTAACCAATACGAAATTGGCAACATAGGCAACAAATGCAATACATGCACCGATAATAAGACCGTTAATTGTACGGCTGACAATTGTTGTAAAGTCGGTAAACACATGGCAAAAACTGTTCGCTACCGATGCAACCACAATAGATGCCGCAACTGCAAGAATCCATTTTACAGCATCAGCGTTGGTACGTTTTACATAGTATATCAAAAGCACAACTGCCGGATATCCTACCAAAAATTCCTTTGTACGGGGACGGGCGGGGAAAATTTCTGTTAAAGTGCTTCTTACAAACTGCTCTATTGAACTTATCTCATTTACATTTCCGCTGCGGATTATATAATAAACTCCCACCGCAGCAACGACACAGCCTATAAGCAACCAGTAAACTTTGATATTGGCATTTAGCATATTGGCTACATCCGTTAAAAATCCTGATTTGGATTTTTTAATAAACATAATGTAGAATACCACCGCGGTATATGCTATGGGCACAAGCAGGGAAAGTTTGATGCCGCGGAAGATATCGTTATTTACATAATAATTTATACCTGAAAGCAGCACTCCCTGAACTACTGCTCCTACAAGCAATGTGCCCACCAGAACACCTACACCGGAAAGTATAAGAGCCAAAAGCGGGAGACGGTCTTTTGTCTTCTTTAAAAAGAACAGAAACACCGTCATGGCAAAGCATGAATGCACCACCGAATATGCCATGGGATAGAGCACCAGCAAAGAGGCGGGTATTACAAAAGTGCCCACAAACGCCAATGCCGAAAGTACAAACGCCGAAAGAGTAAGAATAAAACTCTTTTTGCCCAAAATCATCTCCAAGGCAACCAGCACACACATTACCATTATAACGGCGCAGATTGCGGAATTGAGGGTTTTGTTGGGGGTGTAATCCACTCTTCCTGTACGGGGAGCAAATTCATACCCTGCCCTCTTGGCTTTTTCTATGAAAAGTTTTGTGGATTTTATCATATTATCTGCGCAGTCATCGTGAGATACCTTTGGGGGTACGGGCAGAGTTACAGTAATGAATCTGAGGTTTCTGTCGATAGTAGAGTTGAAAAACTGCTTTGTTCTGTACAGATAATTTGTTTCATCGGCATTGGTATCGTCATAAGTTTCGTACGAACGCAACACCTTACGGGGGCCGTCAGCCTTCATCGCATTATCAAAAATGTAGGCGTAGCCGAAACACTTCTGATTGGAAAGTTGATTGGTATTTTCCGTAACAACCAAAGTCATATCGTTGCTATTGATTATATCGGATATCCCTCTGTAATTTTCGTGGTTCTTTTCGCTATCATCATACTCATAGGAATCGGATTTGATATTCATATACTCAACATCATATTCCTTAACAATACGGTCTATATCTTCAAGGTATTCGGTGTTGGCATAGTTTTTAACCTTATGAACAAGGGCAATATCAAAGCCTTTATCCTTTAAAATGCGAATCTGTTCCTCGTTATAGCCAAGGGCATAATCCCACAGTTCCTTACGCCCGTCATAGAACACATATATATCAAGTCCGTCTATGGTACCGACATCCGCATAATCTGCATCGGAAAATCTTCGGGGAAGAGAATATTTCAAAAACTCTTTCAATCTTACGTCACTTGTAAAGAGCAGGTGGCTGTCATAAGAAATATCGGGGCATCTTTCCTTGATAAACTTTGCAATTTGGATGCTCTGCTCATCATATTTGTGGCAGAGAACATTATATTTGATAGAGGTAACCGTGCCTCTGGCTACAAGATAGTTAATATCATCCTCCATAACTGATACGGTGGTTACGCCCATCTGTTTAAACTCGTCCATAACAGAGTCTAACTTTTCTTCCGAAACCTTATTTGCAATATTACTGTACAAAAACGATACCGTAACTTTGTTATTGTTGCTCTCCACGGAAATACGCTGACTTATTCCGGGTATAAGCATTAAAAACATAACGCCTATAACTACCCACGCTCCGTATTTGACAAAAATCTTTTTCATCCTTGCCGTCCCCCTTATTTTTTAATCAGTTGTTTTAAAACGCCTGTAAACAGCAAAGCAACAATATACACTCCTCCGCATACACAAAGGGGAATGATAAATGTAACTGTGCCATGGGTAAACTCTTTCATAAACACATTAAACACTGCATACACACCCGCCGCCAATGCACCCGATACAAAAATTTTGCCGATGTTTACTACGAGGTCCTTTTTCCAATAACTGCCTACGACTTTCTTCATACCTACCGCCATAAGCACTGCATAGCCCGTCATAAGAGCCGATGTGGCAATCGCTATACACAAAGACGGCAGAGTTATATAAGTACCTGACAGAGTGATGCCGGGTACAAACACGGCAATCAAAACATTGAGCACGGCATTGAGCACCACAACCGCCACTGTTCCTGCAACGGAGTAGTTATACTTACCAGCCAGGTAGAGAATTTTATTAAAAAGTTCCTGCGCGGTATAACCCAGTATACCCATACTGTATACAAAAAACATTATCGCCACCGCAGTTGTGGACTGGGCGGTAAAGGAACCCCGCTCATAAAGGAGGCCTATTACATTTGTGCCGAACAGCCCCACAACAAGTAAAAACGGCAGGAAAATAGCAGTCATTACCGTTATGATATACCGCAAGGTTTCGTTTACATAGTCAATATTGTTTTCCTCGTAATTTTTGGAGATAGCGGGAAAAACCACGGTGGACATCGCCACAACAAAAACACTTGATATTGTGATAAACAGATTAGATGCATAGTTAAATGTTGCCGCCATACCCTCGTTGCCGCTGACAAAGGCTCTGTCGGTATACAGGCACACCTGAAACATCATATTGGAGATGAAAATCCACAGGATTTCCATATTACCCTCGGATTTGCTTATATACTTCTCCCTCGAAAGCAGGGTATACTGTTTTTTATAAAAAGACGGGAGCAGTATTGCAATATGCAAAAACCAACCCAGTGTAGTGACTGCACCGATAGTAAGCACAGAGGCGTCAAACAGATACAGAGTCAGTATTATAATCACGTTATACGGAACACTCATAACGGCTGTTACAAAAAACGCCCGTTCGTTCTGCAAAACACCCGAAATAATATACGCGATAACAACAAACACCAAAGACGGAAGCATTACATAAAAAAGTTGTATCGCAAGTTGGCTATCCTCCGTACCGATATTGGGGAGAATAATATTTACAATCTGCGGGGCAAAAACCGCCATCACAGCAACCGCCGCAACAAGATACAAAAATGCTTTTTTTATAAAATACGACACATAGGCTTTTTCTTTGCCGATGTTTTCTGTTTTATTGATATTTTTGATTACAAGTGTTGACAAAGCGACACCTATCCCCGTGAAAATAAGGGTAACAAGTCCAAACACCTGAAAGTAGATGTCTGCAAGTACTCCCGTACCAAAAATCTCGGCAAAAACAATGTCACGGAAAAAGCCAAGCCCTTTTGCCATAACTATTCCAAGAACGACCATTATATAAGCACTGCCCATTGCGGTTTATCACCTCGCAAAATTAAACTGAGTTATAACATACATATAATATTATACATTATAGTAAAATTTAAGTCAATTGTATTCTATTGAAATTATCTCTGACCTATGGTATAATGAGTCCAAGTAAAATCTCAAAATCGGAATCTGGGATGTTCCGTTTTGCCTAATCACCTTTGGAGGAAAAAATGAAAAAGTTTATATTGTTTTTTATATTTACTATAATTCTCGGCACTTCCGTTTATGCTGAGCCGATTAAAAAATACGAAGAGGTTATCCCCCTCTCCCCGAAAGTTACTCTTACAAAGGTTTCGGAGTTCCGCTCGGACCGCAACCTGAGTTATTCATACATTAAGGCGGACCTTACGGCGAAAAACACCGGTTTCAGGCTCTTCTCCTCTGACGAGGGGACTGACATGCTTGACACTGTATCCAACCTCGTTAAAGACGAAGAGGATGTTATTGCCGCAATCAATGCAGACTTTTTTTCTGTTTTTTCGGGGAACAAAGGATTCTCTCTGGGTATCCAGATTGAAGACGGAGTTTTAAAGCAATCGCCCATCAACCCTTCTACCATGGCAACAGTTGCATACGCTGATGATGAAATTACCATGTCGTACCTTGATTTTCACATAATGGCGGTTGCCCCCAACTGGGAGTATGCCGAAATCCGCCATCTCAACAAGCATACTACATATTACGGAGATATCCTTATGTATACCAAGGATTTCAACGGCGGAATGTCACCCGCACCCGGCGGCGAAGTGGTCGAGGTCGTGGTGGAAGACGGCAAGATAAAAGAATTCAGGCGGAATATGCCGCCTGTTGAGATTCCGGAGGACGGGTGTGTGCTTGTGGTTTCCGAAGGGTCAACAATGTTTTTTGCCAACAACTTCGCAGAGGGGGACGAAATAAGATTTGATTATTATTTCACTCCCGACATAAGTGAAGCAGAAACTGCTTTCGGTGCAGGGGCTATGCTGGTGGAAAACGGCGAGGCAGTGCCTACATTCTCCCATGTGGTTGCGGGTAATCACCCAAGAAGCGCACTGGGTGTCGACAAGGACGGCACAACACTCTACATAGTAGCAGTTGACGGACGTCAGGATTCCAGCCTGGGACTCAGTATGTCACGTCTTGCACAACTGATGCTGGAACTTGGTTGCTACAACGCTGTAAACCTTGACGGCGGCGGCTCTACCAACATGGTAGCATCAACAATGTGGAAAGAAGACATACACACAGTAAACTCACCTACGGAAAACAGAAAAGTAATAAATGCAATAGGTCTTACCTACTCCGCAAAAAAAGGCGAACCTCAAAATATTGACATCAAAGCAGATGCCGAAGCGGTATTTATTGGTCACCCCGTAAAAATATCAACCGCTCTGTATGACAAAAATATGCGTCCCGTTGCAGAAGAGGTGGAAGTATCTTCTATTTACGGAACGGTGGAAGACAATATTTACATCCCCGAAACATCGGGGGAAACAATCGTCAAGGCAAAGTATGACGACTTGTCTGCAAAGACGGAAATATATGTGGTGGAAAAAATTGCGGGTATTGACACAGAGCCATACATCAGGCTAAATACGGGAGAAAGCAAAACACTTGATATAAATGTTTTTGACAACGAAGGGCATTATGTGGCTGTTACAGATACTAAACTTTTTGACATCCTCTCCTCTGACGAGGATATTGTTTCTGTATCCGGCAACAAGGTTACTGCACACAGTGCCGGTAATGCAATTATAACAGTACAGAAAGACGGGGTATGCTCATACATATCCGTTGTGGCAGAAGATAACACAGATGAGGAAGAACTTAAATTCACCGCTGCTCCCGAAAATATTTATGCTGACTCCGGCGATATGTCGGGACACAAGATTGTTATAGGCGCTGTTAACAAAAAGGCTGACACACTTTTAAAAGCACTTATTAACGGAAGAATCAAATCAGCAATTGCAAACGAGGAAAACAGTTTCCTTATAGGCGAAGAGTCAAAATTCAGCAATTATGAAACCGACAATGCCCTTTATATAAACGTGGACACCGCCAAGGGAAGTGTAAGGTCTGCCGATGAAGCACAATGGACCAAAATTGACGGAGCGATCAGGTCAACAGACAAGGACAATATATTTATATTCTCCGAAAATTCTGTTTTCGACGGTACGGAGTTCGGGTTCAGGGCGATCACTGATTATTTTGCCGAAACAGGCAAGAATGTATTCGTTATCACCGGCGGCAACAGCAACTCTTACAAAAACATAAAGGGTGTGCACTATTTTACCTTGGGCTACGAAGACGATGTCCGTTTGAATGCAGACTTTGTATCACAATGCAAATCTCTGGTGTTGCACTTTGGCGAAACAGTCACCTTTGAATGGGTACCGTGTTTTTAAACAGTAAATTGCAAGTATAAAATCTATGGGAATTTCATAGTTTTATTCAGACCGGAAAACCGGAACAAATGTCCGGAGGGATTAAATGAAAGAGATAAAGTTTAAAAATATTATTATGCTCACTCTGGCGGGGCTTATAAATGCTTTTGGAATAACTGTGTTCCTCGCCCCCGTAAAACTGTACGACAGCGGAATATCAGGTACAGCCATGCTTTTATCTCAGTTGACACCCGAATGGTTGTCTCTGTCGGTATTTTTGATTATCCTAAATACTCCCCTTTTTATTTTCGGATTCAAAAAACAAGGCTCGTTGTTTACCTTTTATTCTCTCTACACCGTCATCATATATTCCTTAGGTGCGTGGCTCATAACAGACGTATTACCTGTTGACGTTTCCCTTGCCTCTCCTCTTGCCGGTACAGACCTTTTGCTGTGTGCATTATTCGGCGGTCTTATATCCGGTGTGGGAAGCGGTATCACCATACGGTTTGGCGGCGCTATTGACGGTATAGAGGTAATGTCGGTAATATTTTCAAAAAAACTCGGAATCACCGTAGGCACTTTTGTAATGATATACAACGTGTTACTGTATATCATTTGCGGAGTTGTTATGGAAAGTTGGATTCTTCCGCTGTATTCAATAGTTACTTATGCGGCAGGGCTTAAAACCATCGACTTTATTGTAGAGGGTATTGACCGTTCAAAAGCGGCTATGATAATAACCTCAAAACCGGATGAAATATCCGAAAAACTTATGTCAACCTTTGAATGCGGCACAACAAAAATCAGTGTAAAAGGCGGTTATTCCAACGATGACAAAACCATGATATATTTTATACTTGACCGTTTCCAGATTTCCAAGATGAGGGATATCGTACACGGCGTAGACGAAGGGGCATACATTACGATTACGGAAGTCGCCGATATTTTTAAATCCAATATGTAAAAAAAGGATGTGCAAAGCACATCCTTTTTTTATTATAATTCATTTGCAATCAAATCTTCGTAAGTTTCGCGTTTTACCGCCACATAATCCCTGCCGCCCGAAATCATTACAATGGGTGGGCGGGGAATTTTATTATAGTTAGACGCCATACTGTAATTATATGCGCCTGTGGAAAGCACTGCCAGGATATCTCCCGACTGCGGAGTCTGTATACAGGTGTCTTCCTGGATAAGGTCTCCGCTTTCGCAACACTTACCTGCTATGGTACAAAGATAATCTGCTTTGCAGTTGGCTCTGTTTGCCACAATACACGTATAGGGGGAAGAGTACAGCGCATAACGGGGATTATCCGACATACCGCCGTCTATGGCAACATATTTTTTATAACCTGTTATCTCTTTAATACTGCCGACGGTATAAAGTGTTATACCGCAATCGCCAACAATACTCCTGCCCGGCTCCATTAAAATCTCCGGCTCTTCCAGTCCGCAGGATGCACACTCTGCTTTAACTGCCACAGCAAGTTCCGCTATGCAACTGCGGATGTCAAGTTCTTCGTCCGATTCTACATATCTTATACCAAAACCGCCGCCAAGATTTAAAACTCGGGGACTATACCCTGTTTTATCCCTCACATCAGAGGAAAACTTTATCATAACTTTTGCGCAATCGACAAAGGGCTGTGCATCAAACACCTGTGAGCCTATATGGCAGTGATAACCTGCAAGGTCAATATTTTTACAAGACAGTGCCGTCTCTACAATCTCCATAGCCTGACCTGTTTCAATAGCAGAACCAAACTTACAGTCCACCTTGCCTGTGGCAACAGCCTCGTATGTGTGGGGGTCAATTCCCGGTGTTATCCTGAGAAGTATCCTCTGCTTTATTCCGGCTTTCTTTGCCGCAGCGTCCACATTTTCAAGTTCATAAAGATTATCAACAATAAAACAGCCTATGCCCTCTTTGACGGCGTATTCTATCTCGTCGATGGTTTTGTTATTGCCGTGAAAATAAATGTTCTCTGCTTTAAATCCTGCTTTAAGAGCAACATACAACTCTCCGCCTGACACCACATCAACCAGCATATCCTCCTCCGCCATAATCTCATAGATACGCTTAAAGGATGATGCCTTGGAAGCATAAAGCACCTGTGAACTTTTAAAGTTTTCTTCCAGTGCTTTTTTATAGGTACGGCATTTATTCCTGATTTTATCCTCATCCATCAGATACAGAGGAGTTTTATATTTTTCTGTAAGAGAGACGGTATCAACACCGGCAAAGGTGAGGTTGCCGTTTTCGTTTACAGACAGATTATCTACTATAAAATCCATTGAATACTCCTTAAAATGACATCATATCAAGCCTTGTTCTTTCATCAAAGATACTAAGACTTTTTCTTTTCCATCACTCATTTTAACAAGAGGAAGACGCAGGTAGTTTTCGCAAAAGCCCATCTGTGCCATGGCTGATTTTACGGGGATGGGATTAACCTCGCTGAAAAGGGCGTTTATAAGAGGAAGCAACTCCAACTGCAAATCTCTCGCTTTTGCTACATCGCCTTTTGCAAAACTTTGGCAAATCTCAACCGTTTTACGGGGCATAAGGTTTGAAAGTACAGAAATTACGCCGATACCGCCCAAAGACATTATCGGTACAATTTCATCGTCGTTACCGGAGTAAATATCAAGTTTACCCTTGACGAGGGAAGCAGTCTTTGCAATGGCAGAGATATTTCCGTTGGCCTCTTTGATACCCGTAATCATAGGATGCTCAGCAAGTTTAAGATATGTTTCCGGCTCAATATTGACGCCTGTTCTTGAAGGCACGTTATAGAGAATTACCGGTACAGTACTTGCATCGGCAATCGCCTTATACATCTGCACCAGGCCATCCTGAGTTGTCTTATTATAATAAGGTGTTACAACCAGAACAGCGTCCGCACCCGCCTCACACGAAAATCTGGTGAGAGAAATTGCATAGGAAGTGTCATTACTGCCCGTACCTGCAATTACGGGTACTCTTTTATTTACTCTCTCAACAGCGTACTTTATAACCTCTCTATGTTCCTCGTCTGTAAGAGTTGACGATTCACCGGTAGTTCCGCAAATTACAAGGGCATTGATACCCTCCTCTATCTGCCAGTCTATCAGTTTACCCAATTTTTCATAATTTACTCCATTTTCATCAATAGGAGTTATGAGGGCAGTGGCAACACCGCTGAAAACTGAGTTCTTATTCATTTTGATACATCCTTTCCAAAATAAAAGAGGTTTCGCGTACGGAAACCTCAAAATAACACAACCACAATATTGCTTGTATATATGATAGCACTCCGCACAAAACACGACAACACAGCAAATATTATTTTGCTCTGTCAGGCCGGTCTTTCGCCTCAACCGCCTTCGGCACCTATACCTTTCACGCACAGAAAAGCCTTGCGAAAGCCGCACCTGTGCGATACTGATTATAAAATGCAACCTCTATCTTTATATCTTTTATAATAATAACATAATTTGTAATATTTTGTCAAGCATTACTTATTGGCGGCTATATACATAGCACATTCCACACGTTTCTTTTCAAGTTCACAGGCAATCTCATAGGGTTTGTTTATATCGCCGTTGAAATTATATGCATTTGCACTGCATCCGCCGCTGCAATAAAACTTCGCCCAGCAATCAGCGCATTTCTCTTTGCTGTATACGTGGGATTTCATAAACTTATCGCGAATTTCGGCATCGAGGCTACCGTCGAAAACATTACCCATCTTAAATGGCTCGTTGCCCACAAACTGATGGCAGGGATAGATATCTCCATCGGGGGTTACGGCAACATACTCGTGCCCCGCACCGCAACCGCTTAATCTTTTATAAATACAAGGGCCTTGGGTAAAGTCCATCATAAAGTGGAAGAAATTAAAGCCCTTGCCGTCTTTTCTGCGTTTGAGATACTCGTCGGCAAGTTTTTCGTACTCGCCGTAAAGTTTGGGGAGATGCTCCTCCTTTAATGCAAATTCATGGTCATCGGGAAGTACAACCGGCTCCACGGAAATCTGCTCAAAGCCTTCGTCTGCAAGATGGATTACATCCTCGGCAAAATCAAGGTTATTCGCCGTAAATGTACCCCTTACATAATAATTATCCTGATTACGGCTGTCGGCAAGTTTTTTGTATTTAGGCAAAATGTCATCGTATGTACTCTGTCCGCCTACTCTCGGGCGCATAAAATCATGTACATCTTTTCTGCCGTCTATACTGAGCACCACATTACCCATATTTTCGTTTATGTATTCCTGAATTTCATCATTTAACAAAAGCCCGTTTGTTGTTATGGTAAAGCGGAATATCTTGCCGGTTTCCCCGGCTCTGCCTTTGGCATACTCCACGATATCTTTTACAACATCGAAATTCATAAGTGGCTCCCCGCCGAAAAAGTCTATCTCAATATTTTTTCTGTCAGCGGATTTTTCTATAACAAAATCTATCGCCTTTTTGCCTACCTCACTGCTCATAAACGAACGCTTACCGCCATACTCACCCGTACCGGCAAAGCAGTACTTACAGCGCATATTACAGTCGTGGGTAATATGCAGACAGAGCGCCTTTACAACCGACTGCTTATTCCATTTTGCCACAATGGGGGCATAGGTGTCCTTCGAAAACAAAGCGTTTTTCTCAACAAGAAATAAAATCTCATCATACGCTTCCCTTATATCCGCCTCGGTATACTTTTCCGTCAGGGCAGATACTGCCTCATCAGTGAGTTCTTTGTTATCTTCTGTAATATAATCAAGCAAATCGTATACAACATCGCTTACAACATGGACCATTCCGCTGTATACATCGGCAACTATATTAGTGCCGTTTCTGCTGAACTTATGTATCATAACCAATTCCCTTTCAACGAAACACGTCAAACTAAATCAGGCGGTCTGTGACCGCCTGAAAACAAACGCTTTTATAAATCTCTTATCTCTTTTCGTTCTCGCACTTCTGGTTTGCTACTGTGCAAGATGTTTTACATGCTGACTGGCATGATGTCTGGCATTCGCCGCAGCCACCCTTAGAAGCGCTTGACTTCAATACTGCATCGTTCAAAGATTTAATGTGTTTCATGTAAATTACCTCCCATATTTATTTCTTCTTCATGTTTATTCCAACAATTCCGCCGAAAGCACCCGATAAAAAACCTATTACCAAAAGTGCCACCACGTGCTTGTCAAAAACAAAACCTGTAACAAACATTGCACCCAGTATGTATAAAATCAACACATACATCAGCCCACCTATCGCACCGTTGAGCCATCCTCTTGACGAAGCGCCACGGGCTGTGGTAAATCCCGAAATCATAACAGCAAACACCATTGTAACAAATACAACCGTTCCTATTATACTATCCGGTATACCCGTATATGTGAGCAAAAGCGCAAATACTGCAAACACCGCAAAGGTAAACCCGTAAGATACCCCAAGGCTCTTTAAAACGGAAATCACACTTGCAGGTAAAGAACTGTGTCTGTCCACAACTCCGGAAAATTCCAACTTCGGCATATTTATCCCTCCGAACAATCTTTTATAGTATTACAGTTAATACATATTCGGGATGCCAAAATTTATACCCACTTTTAGGCGTGTTCGGATACTGACGCACCCGCCTACGCCTCGGCAGGTTTGGTTACCTCACGGATTGACCAACGGCTGATTTTCATAGTTGATTTGTCTGTGGCTGAACCTGTTTCAATAACAAGTGTATCGTCTTTGATAGAAACGATTTTACCATGGATACCGCCGATTGTAATAATCTTATCCCCCACAACAAGGGCAGAGAGCATCTCTCTGGTGAGTTTATCCTTCTTGCGCTGCGGACGGATCATCATAAAATAAAGCAAAGCAATAAGCAGAATGGGCATAATCAATGTGCTAAGCCCTGCGGCACCTGCTGCACTTGCTGCCGCAGTACCTTCTGCAAACGCTGTCATTACAAATATGTTCATAATATTCCCTCCTGGTTTATTATCTATATAATTATAACGTCTTTTCTCTCATTATGCAAGGGGTTTTAACGCTTTTTTTGGATAAATATCAAAAATTTAGCCGATGCGCAGTTCTTCTATAATAAATTCGGCTACCTTATCCGGCGCAATGTCCAGGGTGTGGGCAAACTCCTGATGTATTAACTTTTCCGCCGCACTCAGAATCTTACTGTCGGATACATAGATCTTCTTCCCTGTCCTCTCCCTTTCTGCCTGTTTTAAGTGGATTTCACATATCATTTGCAAAATCTTTCCCTGATCGCCCTCTTTGAGAATAGATGAAAAAAGTTCTCTCCTCTCGGCACTGCCCTCCACCCACAGTGGCTCTTTTACCGAAACAGTGTGAATTATGTCTTTGATATCATTACTGTCAAGCAATCTGCGGAGTTTTACTTTGCCTCCATCGACAGGAATGTGTATAACAGTATTGGTAGAATCATACAGGGTTTTAAGCACATAATACTTCCGCTTCTCTCCGCCGCCAAAACTCTCCTCGGTTATCTTCTCTATACGGCACACGCCCACTCCCGGATGAATTACTGTATCACCTGTTTTATACATTTTGTATCCTCCCTACGTTTTGTGTTCCCATATTCAGGTACAACACAGTTTTACGGACATAATCCCTCCTTATATATTATACCTTTTACTCCCAAAAAATGTAATGGATTTTTTGAACGAAAATCCTTACAGGATTTTTAGTCATTTTTATCAATCAACGCTATCCTTTTAAAACCATTTCAAGTAAATCAATTTATTGCTTTCCCGCTTTTTATGTGTTATAATCAATATAATTTTTACGTCGGAGTGTGTATATATGGATTTGGTTATACAAATAACGGGGATTCTGGGTATCCTCGCAAGTGTTATCTCTTTTCAGTGCAAAAAACACAAGTCCATTCTGTTTTTCAGGAGTGCCAATGAGTTTATTTTTGCAATCCAGTACTTTTTACTTGGTGCTTATACAGGTATGGCCGTTAATCTTGTGGGTTGTCTCAGAAATTATGTGTTTTCAAAACAGGTTTCCAATAACAACAAAACAGCAGCATCAATTACATTTTTCAGTCTGCTGTTTATTACTTTCGGTTTTCTCACTTGGCAGGGCTGGAAAAGTATGCTGATTATAGTTGCCAAGGTATTATCCACTATCGCTTACGGCAACAAAAATACCACCTTTGTACGGACAGGCATCCTGATAACCAGTACCAGTTGGCTTATTTACAACTGCTGTGTATCTTCCGTCGCGGGAGTTATATGCGAGGCATTTACTCTCCTGTCATTAGTCGCAGGAATCATCCGACTCGATGTTATTCCGGCATTATCGAAACATACCGCAAAATAAAAAAAGGACATAGCGAAAACGCTATGTCCTTTTCTTGTATGCAGTAACTTTTTACTTTTCAACTTTACGATAACTGTAAAGTCCGTCATACACCTCATGCAAGTCTTTTGTATCCGGTGCTACCTGAATAAGCCCTGTACACTCCGTTGCCGAGGCGGTACTGCCTACAAGATCGTCAGGGAAAAGCCGCATCTCCCCAAGTTCATCATCGGGAGAATTAACGGCATTTTCGTAATCGAAAAATGTTTCTTCGTTTTCTCTCCATTTAAATTGCCCGGTTCTATGCATTTAAAAATCCCCTCCGCAAATATTATTAACGGGGAGGAATAAATTTATTCGTGATTTTTTTGAAAAGTCGTATAAATAGAAATGACCCTCGATTACATCCTCTGCAATCAAGGGTCATTTCTGTTCACTTTTCAAATCTAACTTCATTGGTTAACCTCTCTTTCTTTGTCTGCCCTCCGCCTTGTATTCGGTACAAAGGGTTTTTCAACTTTTACTACGAAGGCCCCGATCTGAACTCTTTTACTCCTTATCTATATAAAACGTATCACCGTCGTGTTTTCCTTCTTTCTTTTAATTACAGTTCAAATCTTTTAATAAACTCCCGGTTATCTTCACCTTCATATTAAAAGCCTTTTCTTACTTTCTCATTGGACTCTCCTCCTTTGCTCATCTATAATATAACACACACTTCGCACCATTTTCAATTGACAAAATATAAAAAATATTCCTTACTTTTTTAGTTAAATAGCAGAAAATGGAAAAAACCTATTTACAAACGGAATTTGTGTATGGTATAATTAGTTTATGGTTGTGTTAAAACAGGTGTCCCTGCGAGGGACACCTGTTTTGTTTTAAGGGGATAAAGAAAAAGGACACCTGCGGGTGTCCTTTTTTGATTTGATAATTTCGAGTGGGTATTTTATTTTTGTGAACTTATAAAATATATAAAATCAAGTTGCTTTTAATCTTTTTCAGATGTTGATTCATTGTTCAACTTCTTTTGTTTTGAATATCCTATAAATCCCAAAACCAAAATTGGCACACCGAACATAAAATACATCATAAACATCAATGTTCCTACAGAATACAAAATTGCTCCCACGAGAGCAGCCCACGTCTTTTTGGCAAAAACACCTATCCATCCAAAAACTGCCCCGATTAAAAACATAATCATATGTGGCATAACAAGAGCCGTGGCTATCGCTCCGCCAACTGCTTCAGCCCCTTCGCTTGATGCCGTTGTTCCGAAAAAATATGATATTAAATAAATGGCATAGCAGGTTGCCAATGCCGTTGCAACAAATAAACACTTACTTCTCTTTGTCATCTTTAAAAACTCCTTTGCACTTAGTATTTAACACTTATTTTATGCCCGTATTTCTTTATATCACTTATACTGGCATTTTTATTTCCCCACTCTGTTCCATCTTCAAAATAAACACTGTATACAAAAATATCTCCGCCCTTTATCGAGGAATCCAACAACTGCCAACTTTTAGTGGAAGTAGCCCCTGCAGAAATAGTATTATCTGTATAAAGTTCTCTTGTAGTAAATATTCCATTTACCTCTTCACCGTAAACATCTACTGGCAAGAAATAAAATTTAATTGCAGATATGTTTTGGCTTGTTGTATTGGTGATAGTCAAACTCAATTCTGGCACTCCAATAATATTATCATACATTTTACCGGAAACACTTATAGGCATTTCATTTGAAAATTCTGCGGGTTTTTGCTCTTCTTTTTTTACAACTTCAACTTGGTTTGTTTCATTAACAGTTTTTGAATTATTATCAACATTTGAGGAAATAATACCTATACAGAACATAAAAACACCTATAACGGCAATTGCTAAACCGATATTCTTTTGGATTTTCTTCTTTCCTGTATTCAAAAGCATATCCTTTTGTTTCTTAAATTCTTCTTCCGAAATTACACCTTCATCTAACAATTTTTTCAGTTTAACAAGTTCATCTGTATTCATAAAAACTCTCCTTTTGTCGTAATATCCCGATTTGGGATATTTTCATTATACCGAAATGGGATAATTTTGTCAAGAGGTGTTTTTATGAGATTAAAGGAACTACGGCAACAAAAAAACATATCACAACTCAAATTGGCCATGGACTTAAATATGAGTCAGAATACAATAAGTCGATATGAAACCGGTGAGCGAAAACCCGGAATATCGGAACTGATACTTCTGGCAGACTATTTTGATGTGTCTATTGACTATCTCGTCGGAAGAACAGACAATCCCAAAACAAATGTATAAAGAAAAAGAACACCCGTGGGTGTTCTTTTTTGCGTGGAAAGTAATTGAACCAACGTCCGGTCAACAAAATAGTCGGTTTGCTTCGTTCGTAAAACAAACTCGCAAATCTCCTTTTTGTTTCCGCTTTCGTACTCGCTTCTTCTCACACTGTGAGCGCTCGTACTCAAGCCCCTTTACCGTCAACTTCATCGCCTCACCTGCGCGCCGTATGAGGGCGCTTTGTTCGTCGGAAGTTTTGGCATACGACCTCTCTTCCGTTCAACTTCGCATTCGGCTCGTTTCACGGGC
>SVKG01000005.1 GCA_015068565.1 Oscillospiraceae bacterium
GAAGGCGGTGCCGTGGGCTATATATCCGATAGAGACTGTGCTTTTGACGGATGTAACTTTGCCGTTAAAGTCAAAGACACCCGTGAGGCTCTTTTGAGTCTTGCCAAAGCATACAGACAAAAATTTGATATCAAAGTAATCGGACTTACAGGAAGCGTAGGCAAGACCACCACCAAGGATATGATTGCATCAGCACTGTCCGCAGGTGGCAGACAGGTTTTAAAAACCGAGGGAAATTTTAATAACGATATTGGTGTGCCTCTTACCTTGTTTGGTATAAGATCTCACCACAAAATCGGTGTGGTTGAAATGGGTATGAACCATTTTGGCGAGATTTCAAAACTTACCGCCTGTGCAAAACCTGATATAGCGGTTATAACAAATATAGGTGAATCACATATAGAAAATTTAAAAAGCCGTCAGGGTATTTTGAAAGCCAAGTGCGAAATTTTCGAGGGCCTTGACGAAAACGGAATCGCCATTTTAAATGGTGATGACGAACTTCTTTACGGTATTAGGGAAAACATTTCCTTTAAGACAATATACTGCGGAATTGAAAATGCCTCATGTGACATTGTTGCCGGAAACATAAAATCCGGCAACGAGGGCATTTCATTCACTGTTGACGGGGTAGAGTATTCCCTCACGACAGTAGGAAAACACAATGTAATCAATGCACTGTTTGCCATAGCGGCAGGCAGAATTTTAGGTATAGATGACAAAGATATACGGGACGGTCTTGCCGGTTATGAAAGCAGCGGAATCCGTCAGAGTATAACGGAAAAAGACGGCATAAAGGTTATTACCGATTGCTATAATGCAGCCCCGCTCTCTGTTAAAGCGGCGTTAGATGTGCTCACGGAGATTGCCCGTGGCAGAAAAATTGCCGTCCTCGGTGATATGAAGGAACTTGGAGATAAAACCGAGCAGTATCACCGTGAGGTAGGAGAGTATGCCTCTACCAAAGGCATAGACAAACTCCTTGTTATAGGCGAATACGCAGAGTTCACTGCTGCCGGTGCAACTTGTCCCACACAGATTTTTGAGAGTAAAGCGGAACTTATTTCTTATCTTAAAACTGAATTGTCTGCCGGGGACAGTATTCTGTTCAAAGGCTCCCGTGCCATGAAACTTGAAGAGGTTGCCGGAGAATTTAACTGATAGCCGAACCGTAGTAATTTCAAACACGTTAATTGAAAGGGATGTACACTTGCGATGAATGACATAATTGCAATTTCGGTTGTTGCTGTACTTGCTTTTGTTGTGTGTGCTGTGACAGGGCCGTTTATAATACCTTTTTTAAGACGCCTTAAATTCGGGCAGAAGATACTGGAAATCGGCCCGAGTTGGCATAAGTCAAAATCAGGCACACCCACCATGGGCGGGATAATTTTTATTATCTCCACCGTTTTGGCGGCGTTGCTTTTGTTTCCCACAACAAAAGGATTTCTCCTTTGCGGAATCAGTGTGGCTTTTGGTCTGATAGGCTTTGCCGATGATTTCATTAAAGTTGTAAAGAAAAGAAATCTGGGGCTTACCTCTATACAGAAACTTCTTTTGCAGATTTTTGTTTCCCTGATATTTGTTTTTATAGGCGAACATTATAAACTGTTTGATACCAGCATAACCGTTCCCTTTGTAAGTACCCCTCTTAATCTCTCGTGGGTATATTTCCCCTTTGCCGTGTTTGTTATGGTAGGGGTTACCAACAGTGTTAATCTCACTGACGGAGTAGATGGACTTGCTTCGTCGGTTTCAGCAGTTGTTAGCATATTTTTCACATTTTTGGCAATCTATTATAATGAGGGCGAAATTGCCATGTTCTGTGCTGCCGTAACGGGCGGATGTCTTGGATTTTTGCTTTTCAATGCAAACCCCGCCAAAGTGTTTATGGGCGATACCGGTTCACTGTTTTTGGGCGGAGCAATATGCGGTGCGGCTTTAATGCTTGAAGCACCCTTAGTGCTTGTTATAGCAGGTGGTGTGTTCGTGTTTGAAACTGTATCTGTTATAATTCAGGTGATTTCTTTTAAAACAAGAGGAAAACGTGTATTTAAGATGACCCCCGTTCATCATCATTTTGAGATGTGTGGATGGTCAGAGAAAAAAATAGTTATCACAGCAGTTGCGGCAAGTGCAATTCTGTGTGCTTTGGCGTATATTTCGTGCATATAAAATAAATTCAAGGAGGTATTGTCCATGACATCAAACGAACTGCCACAGGGTAAAAGAGTTAAAAGTCAACGTCATATTGATTATACTTTCGCGGCGATAGTCGTTATATTGCTCACTTACGGACTTATAATGGTTTTTTCTGCCAGCAGTGCTTCGGCTCACTACCGTATGAACGATACCTTTTATTTTATTAAACGACAGTTTTTGTGGGCGGTTTTAGGCCTCGGTGCTATGTACGGAGTTTCTAAAATCCCTTATAAGGTGTATTATAAACTTGCTTTTCCCGCTCTTGCGGCATCGGTGGTTCTGCTTCTTTTGGTGCTGACGCCTCTCGGTATTGAGGTAGGCGGTGCAAGAAGGTGGTTAGGTTTTAGTATCTTAACCTTCCAGCCATCGGAGATAGCCAAGTTCACATTGATAATATTCCTTGCAAAAAGCCTTTCCAAAAACCGTGATATTCTTAAAAATTTCTGGGGCGGATTTGTAGTATACCTTGTAATTATAGGTATAGTGGCAGGTATCGTCCTTTTAGAGCCTCACATGAGCGGTGCAATGGTAATGGTAGGCGTAGGCCTTATAATGATGTTTGCCGCAGGTGCAAAACTCAGCCATTATTTTTATATTGCGGGTCCTGTTGCTCTTGGTGTTGCCGGAATGATAATGGCGGCACCGTACCGGATGAAGAGATTTACCACATTCCTTGACCCGTTCTCCGATATGCTCGGTGACGGCTTCCAGGTGGTGCAGTCACTGTATGCCATAGGCTCCGGCGGACTTTACGGACTTGGCCTCGGACAGAGCAGACAAAAGTTTTTGTACCTTCCCGAACCCCAGAACGACTTTATCTTTTCAATTATATGCGAAGAACTTGGCTTCTTCGGTGCGCTTTTGGTTGTTGTGCTCTTTGCGGCACTTATCTGGAAGGGCATACAGATAGCGTTACATGCCCCCGATGCATTTTCGTCGTTTCTTGTAACAGGCATAACCTCACTTATAGGAGTGCAGGTAGTTCTCAATATTGCCGTAGTTACTTCGTCAATGCCGGCAACAGGTATAACACTGCCGTTTTTCAGTTACGGCGGAACGAGTCTGTTTATTATTCTTGCCGGTATGGGTGTGATTCTCAATGTTACGCGACATATTGAAAAATAACATTGAAGGGTAGGGTGTGCTTATGAGAATAATTCTTGCCGGAGGCGGCACGGCAGGACATATCAATCCGGCAATTGCAATTGCCGAAACTGTCCTGGCGGAAGAAAAGGATTCGGCCATATTGTTCGTCGGAACAAAAAAAGGTCTGGAAAGAACACTTGTGCCCAGAAAAAATTTTGATATAGAGTATATCAATGTGGAAGGTATAAAGAATAAAAATGCAATAAAAAACATTTCCGTAGGCTTCAAGTATATAGCATCTGTAATAAAGTCGATGGAGATAATACGGAAATTTGCTCCTGACGTGGTTGTAGGTACAGGCGGCTATGTGTGTGCTCCTGTGGTGACCGCCGCAAATATGCTCAAAATTCCAACTTTGATACACGAACAGAATGTATTTCCCGGTCGTGCCATTAAAGTTCTTGCAAAAAAATCGACTGTAACGGCAGTAAGTTTTGCCGAAAGCATAAAGTACTTCAAAGATGCGGCAGAAATAATCATTTCCGGCAATCCTTTGCGTCCGGAAATATTGAATACCGACAGAGCAACTTCCCGCAGCGAACTGAATCTTGGCGGAGATAAACTTATAGTGGTGTTTGGCGGAAGCCTGGGAGCAAGAGCAATCAATGATGTTGTCTGCGATTACATAAATAAGTACGGCAACGAGTCAGGCGTGAGGATATGTGTTGCAACGGGCAGATACGGATACGAGCGAGTAAGACAAAGTGTTGACAGCACAAAGTACCCCAATGTCGATATACGGGAATACATTCATAATATGGATAAAATCCTTACGGCGGCAGATCTTGTTGTGTGCCGTTCGGGTGCGATAACAGTTTCTGAGATAAGTGCTCTTGGAGTTCCTGCGGTGCTTGTGCCGTCTCCCAATGTGATAAATAATCATCAGGAATATAACGCCCGTGCACTGTCTGATAACGGTGCGGCAATCACTATTTTAGAAAAAGACTTTAACGTACAAAGGCTCAGACAGGCGGTAGAAGATGTCCTTGGCAACGAAACCTTTGCTGACGAGATGCGGCACAGGGCAAAAGCGATGGGCAAACTCAATGCTACACAGATCATATACGATAAACTTTGTAAAATAACCCGTAACGGAACTAAATAATATATCCCCGCATATAATAAGGCATAAGCGGAACTGACGCGACTGCTTGATATTGTATGCGGAGGTGCATGGTTTATGAGCGTTATCAAAATCCGCGGCGGCAGACATCTTGACGGCACGGTGGATGTTCACGGGTCAAAGAATGCAGTTTTGCCCATTCTTGCGGCTTCGTTTATAAATGGCGGAATAAGTATCATACATAATTGCCCCGATATTACAGACGTACGCACATCGATAGCCATTTTGGAACACCTTGGGTGTGAGGTGACTTTTAAAGATAACACAGTCACGGTAAATTCCCACAACGTAACGGGCACATCTATCCCTGACGAACTTATGAGGGAGATGCGCTCATCAGTCATCTTTGCGGGAGCACTTGTATCAAAGATGGGACGGGCGGAACTGTCCTATCCTGGTGGATGCAAACTGGGGCATCGTCCCATAGATTTACACTTGAATACGTTCAGAAAACTTGGTATAATAATAAATGAAGAACACGGAAGAATCCAATGCGATGCCACACAAGTGACACCTGCAAGGATTTTTCTTGATTTTCCCTCTGTGGGCGCTACGGAAAATATCATCCTTGCTGCAATCGGCGGAGAGGGAGTCACAACAATCATTAACGCGGCAAAAGAGCCTGAGATAGTGGATTTGCAGAATTTTTTAAATTCTATGGGTGCCTGTGTCCGCGGCGGCGGAACGGATGTGGTTGAAATCACGGGAGGACGCCCTCTCGGTGACTGTGAATATACGGTTATACCCGACAGGATTTCCGCATCTACATATATGGCGGCAGTTGTTGCGGCAGGCGGTACGGGCGAGATAAGGAATGTAGTTCCCAACCATGTTTCGGCGTTTATTGCCGTTATGCGTGAGTGCGGTGCAAGTGTTTCTGTACGGGACAGAACCATCAGGATTACCTCCTCCGGCAAAATACGTCCCGTAAAACTTATAAACACTATGCCGTATCCCGGCTTTCCTACCGATGCCCAGTCTCTGGTGATGAGCATTATGTCGGTGGCACGAGGTACGGGAATCATAAAGGAAAATATTTTTCAGGGCAGATACGCCCATGCCAATGAACTTGCTCGGATGGGTGCCGATATCAGTATTGCCGACAAAATCGCAGTTGTCCGCGGCGTAAGGCGGCTGTCAGGATGCGATGTGTATGCTGCGGATTTGCGCAGTGGTGCGGCATTGGCAGTGGCGGCACTTGCGGCAGAGGGAGAAACAACTGTTCACAATGTGCACTATATTGACAGAGGATACGAATGCTTTGATAGGGCATTGGCCTCATTGGGTGCCGATATAGAGAGGATTGACGACATTGAATAAATTGGAGTATAATCAGGGGAGAGAAATCATCTCCCCTAAAATGCCCGAACCGCTCAGAAAAAAGTGGACAGGCAAACGTAAAGCGGGGATAATCTGTATATGTGCAGGACTTCTCCTGGCGTTTTTGCTGTCACCGGTGTTTGATGTGGCGGATATCCGTGTAAATGGCACAGACAAAATCCCCGTAGAATCTGCAATCAGTGCTTCCGGCATAGTTAAGGGAGCAAGTATATTCAAGGTAAACCCCGGCAAAATCGAGAGTAAACTGACCACCATGGCGTATGTGGATACCGTAGAGGTTAAACGCAAATTCCCGTCTGTGGTGGAGATAAATATAACAGAGAGCCGCGAGGCGGCGTACATATATTTTATAGGCAATTATGTAGGCATAGATGAAAACGGCAAAATTCTCGAAATAAAACAGAGCGCCGAGGATGTTGCTTTGCCTGTTATAGTAGGAACAAACGTCACTGAGTTCGGGATTGGCAATATGATTAAAATTGACGACGAGGACAAGCAAAAAACGGTGTTTGATATCGTAAAACAACTTGGCACAGCAGAGATCAGGGACTCCATAAAAACCATTGATGTTTTTGACCTTAACGATATAAGGTTTTTCACCATATCGGAGGCAACCGTCAATATGGGCAGTATGGACGATATGATATATAAGATAGCGTTTCTTAAAAAGATATTGGAGGATAACGGAGATAACCGTGGTGCCTTTATTGATATGACCAATACGGACAAGGTTACTGTAAGAGGAAGCTGATGCACAGTCAGTCGGAGGAGTGTTATGCGTAATAAGAAAGCCCAGAGTGCAATAGCAATAGTGCTTTTTATCGTTAGTTTTGTAATAGTTATCCAGATAAAGAGCGTAATGAAAAATAATGGTATGGACAGCACACAACTGCAACGAATAGAGGATTTGCAGAAGGAACTGATAAAAGAGAAAGATAAAAACATTGACCTTAACAAGCAACTGCTCCAAGCCAACACCAACCTTGAAACATACAGGGAGAACGCCCGTCAGAACGATACTGGTTCAAAAGCCATGGCGGAGGAACTTAAAAATGCCATGCTACTTGCGGGACTTACCGATGTAGAGGGCGAAGGTGTTACGGTAGTGCTTAAAGACAGTACGGAGCGGAGTGGAGAAAACTCTTCTGCCAATTACGTTATTCACGACCGTGACCTCAGGGATATTGTAAACGAACTTATAGGCTCGGGTGCGGAGGCAATAAGCATAAACGGAGAGCGTATAAGCAGTAAGAGTGCAATCCGTTGTGTAGGTCCGACTATTACAATAAATAATAATTACTATGCTCCGCCTTTTACCATAAAGGCGATAGGCGACCCCGATACACTGGAAGCGGGACTCAATATAAGAGATGGTGTGGTGGATGTTATGAGAGCCTTCAAGATTGATGTCACCATCACAAAATCCAACAAACTGCAAATACCCCGTTATAACGGAACTGTCACATATAAACATGCCGAGGAAGTAAAACGCACGGCTGCAAGGTAATATGGAGGAGATATCATGCTGGTTATAATATCAATAATATTGGGCATACTACTTGCTTTTGCGGTTGATTGGTATATACCCGTTTCTCTCACATCGTATTTTGCAATCGTAATTCTGGCGGCGCTTGACTCAATATTCGGCGGATTCCGTTCATCTCTTGAAAAAAAGTTTGACTACACAATATTTGTTACGGGTCTTGTGGGCAATTCGGCTATTGCGGTGTTTTTGATGTACATAGGTCAGCGCCTGGGAGCAGATTTGTATCTTGCGGCAGTGCTGGTGTTCGGTACAAGGATGTTCCAGAACTTTGCCATTATCAGAAGGTTTTATATTAAAGTGCTGGTCGAAAAAAGACGGGAAAGACGATTTAAGGCGCTTCGTGAGGCTTCAAAAGAGGGAAAAACCCCTGAAAAACAGGAATAAAATAATATTTTTAAAAAAATATTAAAAAATATATGGAAATTGTTAAAAAAGTATGATACAATAAGTAATAATCGAAAAATAGTAGATTGAGGAGGTTACGTTGTGTTGGAATTTGAAAACGCAAAAGAGAATGTATGCATTATGAAAGTTGTCGGAGTAGGCGGCGGTGGTAATAATGCTGTTAACCGCATGATAGAAGAAAAACTCGACGGCATAGAATTTATTGCAATAAATACGGACAAGCAGGTACTTTACGGAGATGCAGGTTCCAAAGCGGGACTTAAAATCCAGATAGGTGAGAAACTCACCAAGGGTCTTGGCGCAGGTGCAAATCCCGAAATCGGTAAAAAAGCGGCAGAAGAAAGCACAGAGGAAATCAAACAGGCTCTTAAAGATACCAATATGGTATTTATAACATCAGGTATGGGCGGCGGTACAGGTACCGGTGCGGCTCCTGTTGTTGCCTCTATTGCCAAAGAGATGGGTATACTTACTGTCGGCGTTGTTACAAAACCCTTCCGTTTTGAAGGTAAACGCAGAATGGAACAGGCAGAACTTGGTATAGAAGAACTCAAAAAATGTGTGGATGCTCTTGTTGTTATCCCCAACGAAAAACTTCTGGAAGTTTCAGATACAAAGACTTCAATGCAGGGCGCATTCAAGATGGCAGACGATGTTCTTGGTCAGAGCGTAAAGGGTATTTCTGCATTGATTACACATCCCGGATTTATCAACCTCGATTTTGCTGATATCAAATCAGTAATGGGCGATACCGGTATAGTACATATGGGTATAGGCCGTGCAACAGGCGAGAACAGAGCAGAAAACGCTGCCAAACTTGCTATCAACAGCCCCTTGCTCGAAACCACTATCGAAGGCGCAACTCAGGCTATGATCAATATTGCCGGCAGCAGTGATATTACATTGTTTGAGGTTAATGCAGCGATGGATCTCATTTATCAACTTGTTGATAAAGATGCCAACATCATATTCGGTACATCTATTGACGAAAGCCTTAACGACGAAGTTGTTGTTACAGTTGTTGCAACCGGATTTGAAGAAGATAAAAGAAAAATCGGCGCATTCAGTGTAGAGGACCCGGTAATTAACATCACCAAGTTTGATGAGGGCGATATCAACGTTCCCGATTTTTTAAGAGGTAAGGAAAACTAATATTTAAATAATCATCAAAATCCGCACATTCTTTTAAGCGTGTGCGGATTTGTTTTAATAAGGAGTTTTAGTATGAAATGCCCCTATTGTGAAAATAATGAGAGTAAGGTTATAGATTCCCGACCTGTTGATGACGGCAACTCCATACGCCGCAGACGTGAGTGTCTTGCCTGTACGCGCCGTTTTACAACTTATGAGCAGATTGAGTCTGTTCCTCTGGTTGTTATTAAAAAAGACGGTAAACGTCAGGTATATAACAGGCAGAAGATTTTCAGCGGAATCCTCCGTGCTTGTGAAAAGACCCATGTAACCGTTGCGCAGATAGAGAGTGTTGTTCAGGATATCGAGGCAGAACTTTTCAATTCCATGGATAGCGAAATCCCCTCCACCCATATCGGTAATCTTGTTATGGAAAGGCTTAAAAAACTCGACCCCATAGCCTATGTACGCTTTGCTTCCGTTTACCGTGAGTTTAAGGATGTGTCTACGTTTATGGAGGAACTCAACAGTATTATTCAGTCGGGCAAACAGGACAAACCGGAGTAAAACTATGCAGATAGGCAACGTATCTTTGAAGAACAATATATTTCTGGCGCCTATGGCGGGAGTGACGGATCTTGCGTTTCGCAGGATGTGTGTCCGCTATGGTGCCGGGCTTGTTTACAGCGAGATGGTAAGCGCCAAGGCTCTTCATTATAATGATAAAAAAACAATGGGTATTTTAAAGACCTGTGAGGAAGAAACTCCTCTGGCGGTGCAGATTTTCGGCAGTGACCCTGATATCATGGCGGATAACGCCCATAAGGCATTGTCTACGGGCGGAAAGATTTTAGATATCAATATGGGCTGCCCCGCTCCTAAAATAGTAAATAACGGTGACGGCAGCGCACTGATGAAAAATCCGGAACTTATAAGACGGATTGTTACTGCTGTTGTGTCTAAGGTGTCTGTCCCCGTAACCTGTAAAATCCGCAGCGGTTTTGATAATGTAAATGCCGTTGAGATAGCAAAAATAATTGAAGACAGTGGTGCTTGTGCTATTGCAGTTCACCCCCGTACCCGGGGTATGTATTACAGCGGCAGGGCAGACTGGGATATTATAAAGCGGATTAAAGAATCCGTATCAATCCCCGTTATCGGCAACGGCGATATATTCTGTGCCGAAGACGCTCTGTCAATGGTGGATTATACCGGTTGTGATGCGGTAATGGTAGGCAGAGGCGCACAGGGTAATCCTTTTATATTCAGACAGATTTGCGAACTTTTCGAAACGGGCAAAACCACCTGGACTCCCGATATTGACGAAAAGATTGCAGTTATTAAAAGACACTTAACGGAACTGGCGGAGGATAAGGGCACACATATAGCGGTGCTGGAAGCGCGTAAACATGTGGCATGGTACACCCGCGGTATGCCCGACAGCAGTGCAATCAGGCAAAAAGTCAATACCTCAGGCAGTATGGAAGAACTTATGGATATAATAGAAAATCAGATAGGAAAAAGAAATACAAATTTTTGAAAAAAAGTATTTACAAGCAAGAAACAGTGTGATATAATCTAACGGTAAGCCTATTGCAAGGTTTTTGGAATCTCCAACCTCTTGCTTTGCATACGGCGTTTATTAAAATTACGGAGGTAATAAAAATGTTGAAAGAAACAAAACAGGCGATTATCAAAGAATACGCCACACACGAAGGTGACACCGGTTCTCCCGAGGTACAGATTGCGCTTCTGACATACCGTATCAATCACCTGACAGAGCACCTTAAAAACAACAATAAAGACCATCATTCAAGAAGAGGTCTTTTAATGATGGTTGGTCAGAGAAGAGGTTTGCTCAACTACCTTACAAAGGTTGATATTGAGAGATACCGTTCTATTATCAAAAGACTCAACATCAGAAAATAGTTTGTTGTTCGGGCAAAGGTGGACATCACTCCATTTTTGCCCGTTTAAACTATAAGGGCAATCCGGACGGGTATTAGCAGTTAGACAGCAGTTTAAATATTATAAGGTTTAAGATGCTGTCTAAGTGCTAAACTCACAAGGATGTCCTGTAATTTGTTAAAAACAGGAGGATAAAAAATGCAGAAAAAATTTACTACCACTTTGGCAGGTCGTGAACTTACTATTGAAACAGGTGAACTTGCACAACTTTCAAACGGTTCCGTACTTGTACGTTATGGCGACACAGTTGTTATGGCAAACGTTACCGCTTCTAAGAAACCCCGTGACGGCGTGGATTTCTTTCCTTTGAGCGTTGACTATGAAGAAAAATTGTATTCAGTAGGTAAAATCCCCGGCGGATTTTTGCGTCGTGAGGGTAAACCCACTGATAAGGCGATTCTCACATCGCGTGTAATTGACAGACCTATCCGTCCCTTGTTCCCCAAGGATTACCGCAACGATGTAAGTATCGTTACCACCGTTATGAGTGTGGATATTGATAACTCACCCGAGATTGCGGCGATGATTGGTGCATCAGCAGCCCTTTCAATTTCCGATATTCCTTTTGCAGGACCTATCGGCGGTGTATCGGTAGGTTTGGTTGACGGCGAGTTTGTTATTAACCCCAACCTCGAACAGAGAGGCAAGAGCCTTATGCAACTCACCGTTGCAGGTACTAAGGAAAAGGTTGTTATGATTGAAGCCGGTGCTTGTGAGGTTAAAGAGGATGTAATGTACGATGCAATCGTATACGCTCATGGCGAGATTAAAAAGATATGCGAGTTCTTGCAGTCAATTGCTGACGAAATCGGCAAACCCAAGCATGAGTATATCTCTGCTGATATTAACCACGACCATTATGATGCTGTTAAATCTTATGCATACGACAAAGTTTGCGAGGCTATTGATACAAATGACAAAACAGTAAGAGATGCCAATATGGCAGTTGTTACTGACGATGTTGTTGCCCACTTTGCAGAGGAGATTCCGGAACTGGAAGCAGAAATCGGCGAAATCCTTTACAAATTGCAGAAAGAGATTGTAAGAAAGTGGCTTATCAAAGACCACAGACGTGTAGACGGCAGAGGCATTTTGGAAATCCGTCCTTTGAGTTCGAGAGTAGGAATACTCCCCAGAGTACACGGCTCCGGCCTGTTTTCAAGAGGACAGACTCAGGTTCTCACTGTTGCAACTCTCGGTGCACTCCGTGACGAGCAACTTCTTGACGGTATTGACGAATGTGAGTCAAAACGCTATATGCACCACTATAACTTCCCCTCATACAGTGTAGGCGAAACAAAGCCTTCAAGAGGCCCCGGCAGACGTGAAATCGGTCACGGTGCACTTGCTGAACGCGCTCTTGAACCTGTAATTCCTTCAAAGGAAGAGTTCCCCTATGCAATCCGTCTTGTTTCTGAGGTTCTCTCATCAAACGGTTCTACTTCACAGGGTAGTGTCTGCGGTTCAACACTTGCACTTATGGATGCAGGTGTACCGATTAAGGCTCCCGTTGCAGGTATTTCATGCGGTCTTGTAACAGACGGAGACGATTACCTTACTATGGTTGATATTCAGGGTCTTGAAGATTTCTACGGTGATATGGACTTCAAAGTTGCCGGTACCAAAGAGGGTATCACAGCCATCCAGATGGATATTAAGATTGACGGTCTCACTTACGAAATCATCAAACAGGCGCTTGAACAGACAAGAGATGCACGTTATCATATAATTGACAATGTACTCTTAAAGGCAATAGATGCCCCCAGAGCAGAACTTTCACCCTATGCTCCCAAGATTGTTACAATGCAGATTCATCCCGATAAAATCCGCGAAGTTATCGGTACAGGCGGTAAAGTTATTCAGAAGATTATCGCAGATACCGGAGTACAGATTGATATTGAAGATGACGGAAGTGTGTTCATTCTCTCTCCCGATTCAGCAGCAGCGGATAAAGCGGTTAAAATCATCGAGGGTATTGTGGCAGAGCCCGAGATTGGCAAGGTTTACTTCGGTAAGGTTATGCGCATAATGGATTTCGGTGCTTTTGTAGAATTCCTCCCCGGTAAAGAGGGACTGGTGCACATATCCAAACTCGATAATAAGCGTGTAGAAAAAGTAGAAGACGTTGTAAGTGTCGGCGATGAGATAATCGTTAAACTTATAGAAATTGATAAAATGGGCAGAATCAATCTTTCAAGAAAAGACGCTCTCCCCACAGAATAATAAACCTTGACAGACGTGGACGAAAGTCCACGTCGTGTTGACTTAAAGAGTTTTATGTGAACAGGAGGTATACTGATGAACGGCAATCCGGATATTGAAAAGAGAAAGCAAAAACGCAAAAGACGTAAAAACATCATCCTTGCTGTTGTGATATTTGCCCTGATTGTTTCCACATCCTGCACACTGTATATGAATATTGATAACCCACTTTTGCATAATGTGTTTTCAGGCTTTGGCCTTGATATTATGACCGACGGCAACACTGTTGATTTTGATAAAACAGAAAAGTATGCCATAGCAGGTTGTGATGGTGATGCCATTATATCAAGGAGTAACCAGACATTGTGCCTTGACAGTAATATGAATGTGTTGTGGTCTATGGATGATAACAACACTTTCCCTGTTGTAAAATCAAAGGACAAATACGCCATTAAGTATAATTTCGACGGAGAAAATGCATATATTATAAAGAACGGAAAAACTGTTGAACTGCTCACCGGTAACCCTGTAATAGGCGGCACTGTAAACGAAAACGGGTATAGCGCAGTTATAACGCGGGAAAAAGGATACAAATCCCAGGTAATCGTTTTCTCTGATGAGGGCGAGGTTTTGTATAAGTGGCACAGTGCCGACAGTTACATAACCGATGTAACTATCTCTCCCGATAACCGTACTCTTGCGGTGGCAGCAATAGATTTTTCGACCAACACCACCTCGGGTGAACTTATGTTTTTTAATTTTTATCAGGAAAAGCCCTATGCAGGTAAGATTCTTGAAAACAATATGGTGCTTCAATTGGAGTTTACAGACAAAAATTCTCTTCTTGTAGTAGGCGATTCTGCGGCGATAGTTTATAATGCAACAGGTGAGGCAAAGGCAGAATATGCATACGACGGCAAAAAACTTTTCAACTATGATATAGGTCCTGACGGAAGTCTTGTACTTGCCGTAAGTGACAGCGACTCCGTAATGACCGGCACACAGATAAAGATTCTCAGCAAAAAACTTAAAGAAAAAGGAACATACAGTTCCGGCGGTTCCGTAACAAGTATAGATGCGGCAGACGGCTCTGTGCTTTTGGTTTCTGACAGAACCCTGTCGGTTATAAGCATCCGCGGTAATGAAATTAAAAAACTCGATATCAATAAAGATGTTAAAGATGCCATCCTTTTCGGCAACGGTAAGGATGCCCTTATTACTGCGGGTAGTATGGCAGAGATAGTAAACTTAAAATAATTTTTGGAAGAGGAGGACAAAATATGATTCTCGATATTGTATTTGCGGCAATAATGATATTCAGCATAGTATGGGGCTTTAAAAAAGGGCTTGTCCGTTCAGTATGTAATGTGTTCTCCTTTATTCTGTCGGTTATAGTTGCATTTTTGCTTTACAGTCCCATAACCGAATTTATAACAGCATCACCCCTGGGTGTTTTTATATCGGATAAAATCACCGGCTCAGTAAAGATGCCTCAGGTTGATTTGTCCACAGTACCTGAGTTTTTGCACAAACCCTTTGAAGCGGTTTTGGGTACAACGAGCGAAACAGTGAGCATTCTTACAGGTGATTTTGCCAGGGTTATTATCGGTATAATATCGGTTATAATAACTATAATTGCAGTTAAACTGCTCATTTCACTTGTGTTCAAACTCTTTAACGTGTTTGCCAAACTCCCTGTTATAAAGCAGTTTAACGGTGTCTTAGGCGGAGCGTTCGGCGTTGTAAGCGGATATTTCTGGGTGTGTATATTGGCGATTGCAGTAACATACATAAGCGTTATCCCCAATGCGGAATTTGTAAAGAATTTGGCGGAAGGCTCAAAAATAGCGGCTTTTATAGGTGAAAACAATTTCATCCTGGAATTTATTTCGGGCGCAAAATAATCTTTTCGGAAGCAGGTGATACAAATGATGGAATTCTATAAAACAACAGAGGGAATCATTAAATCAACAGAAAAGATAGAAAAACATTGCTGGATAAATATGGTCAATCCTGATATGGACGAAGTTGAATATATATCATCAACCCTTGGTGTGGAGCGGGACTTTTTGTGCGCCGCCCTTGACGAGGAGGAGAGTTCCCGTGTGGAGGTTGAAGACAGCAATCATATCCTGATGATAATAGATATTCCTATTGCCACCGAGTCCGATGGTGCCGTGATGTATTCGACTATGCCTCTTGGAATAATTATTACAGAAGATAATATCATCACTGTATGCCTTAAAGAAAATTCAGTAATTTCGGAGTTTGAAAGCGGCAGAGTCAGAGGCGTATTTACCAATTACAAGGCCCGGTTCATTCTTCAAATTCTCTATCGTATATCTGTAAGGTTTTTGCAGTATCTTAAACAGATAGACAAAATCACAAAAGAAGTTGAAAGACAACTCCATAAATCCATGAAAAATCAGGAACTTATTCAGTTTCTTGATCTTGAAAAGAGCCTTGTTTACTTTTCCACATCTTTAAAGGCTAATGAGGCGACTATCAAAAAACTCTCCCGAGGCAGACTGATAAAACTTTATGAAGAGGACGAGGATCTGCTGGAAGACGTACTTATAGAAGTAAGTCAGGCGATTGAGATGTGTAATATCTATTCGTCAATTTTGTCTGGAACAATGGATGCCTTTGCATCTATCATCTCCAATAACCTGAATATAGTTATGAAATACCTTGCATCAATTACAATCATAATGGCAGTCCCCACGATGATTGCGTCGTTTTACGGTATGAATGTTGGCTCAATACCCCTTGCAACAGTGCCGTATGCGTTTTGGGCAGTGGTGCTTATAGCGGCGGTTGCCACTATTTTGTCTGCTGTTGTGCTCAGAAAGAATAAGATGCTGTAACCACTTGTATTTTGCAATAACTTGTGTTACAATCATATATATTGATAAAATTACAGTTTAAAAAAGGCGGTGCATAATATGGATAACAATAATACTATGCAGTTCAAGGTAGAAGCGGAAGAAAAAAACCATGTAAGAGAGATACTCAAAATAGTTTATGAGGCTTTAAAGATAAAAGGCTATAACCCCATAAATCAGATTGTAGGATATATTATGTCCGGCGATCCCACCTATATAACGGGCTATAACGGGGCCAGAAGTCTTATCGGCCGTCTTGAACGGGACGAAATAACAGAAGAGATTGTTACCGAGTATCTCAAAAATTTATAAAATTAAAAAAGACAGTTCATTTTGAACTGTCTTTTTTGTTTGCCAAATCAAACTTCTGTTGCCTCGTAAGTTTTTTGATAGCGGCTTCTCTTTTCAGGGCATCGGATTTACAATCAAATTCCTCATAATAAAACAATTTAACCGGCAACCTGCTCCTTGTGTATTTGGCACCTTTGCCCTCGTTGTGAGTTTTGAGCCTTTTTTCAAGGTCTGTGGTCCAGCCGGTATAGAGGCTCCCGTCTGCGCAAAGCAGAATATATACAAAATGCCCTGTCATACCACTTTTATAAGGTCAAAATCCTCGGACAAAAGCAGAACATCTGCGGCTTTGCCGGGAGTAATTGAGCCGTAATTGTCAAACACGCCTATACTTTTGGCGGGGTTCGCAGTTGCCGCTTTAACAGCACTCTCCGGTGAAATCCCAAAGGATATCGCGCGTTTCATACACTCAAAAAGATTGGTGGATGATCCTGCCAATGTACCGTCAGCAAGGGTAACCACGCCGTCTTTTGCGTATGTAGTCAGTCCCCCCAGAGAGTATTCCCCGTCTTCCATACCGGTAGCCATTATGGAATCGCTTACAAGAACTATCCTGTCATCGCCAAACATCTCAAAAGTTGCCCGTATAACACTTGGATGAATGTGAAATCCGTCGGCTATAAGTTCGGCAAAACAGTGTTTGCAATCCCGCGCAGCACCGATTACACCGGGGGCACGGTGAGTAAAGGGCGGCATAGCATTATAGAGATGTGTCACATGGTTGGCACCTGCCTCAAAAGCCTTTGCGGCAGTGTCGTAGTCTGCCATGGTATGTCCGATTGAGATGTTTACTTCACCATAAGCCTTTTGTATAAACTCCATAGCACCTTCTACATCGGGCGCAACTGTAATAAGTTTTATAAGATTTCCCGCTGCCTCGTTAAGGGCCTTGAACAAATCATAATCAGGTGTGCGCACATACTCTTCGTTTTGCGCACCTTTTTTTGATTTCTCAATAAAAGGGCCCTCCATATTTATTCCGATTATTTCGGCGTATTCTTTGCCGTTGTCGCGGAGTTTTCCGGCGGTTTCAAAAGCAGTTTTTATGTTTTCGACGGATACAGTCATTGATGTCGGACAGAATCTTGTGATGCCGCACCGTCTTTGGTATGCGGCGATTTGCTTTAATCCCTCCACATCGCCGTCGCAGAAATCGTGACCAAAAGCGCCGTGAGTGTGCACATCAATAAGACCGGGTATAACAATAAGCCCGGTGGCGTCAATAACAGTCTTGTCAGTAACATAAGATTCATCTGCCACAAATTTTCCGTCTTCTATAAAAACATCAGTTTCTTCAAAACGAAAATTGTCAGTAAAAACCTTGCCGCCTTTGATAATCATTACAAAACTCCTTTGTTTACTGTCAGATTACTTGTTTATAATTTTACCGAAAAGCCTGAGAGCATTGTTTCGCAATATATTCTCTTTGTCTTCTTCGGAAATAACTGCATATTCAATACGGCCTCTCTGGAAGCCTACGCCGTACAGATCGTTACCGAAAAGAATTTTGTCAGAACCGGCGTTTGCAACAGTGTATTCAATTATCTTGTTGTATGTACTTGCGCGGCCCGAAACGTCGGTATACACATTTCCGTGCTTTGCATTTTTAATAGCGTTTACATAAGAATCGCTGCTGTAAGTACCCAGATGCGCCATAATAAATGTAACTTCGGGATATTTGTCAGCAAATGGCAGAATGTAGTCAACCGCAGCATCGGGGTGTATAAGCACAATAGCGTTGTGCTTTGCGGCAAACTCAAATATCTTGTCGCCGTATTCGTCAAGAGTGTATTTGTGGTTGGAAGGATGAATTTTGATTCCTACGCATTTGTCGGATTTGAGCATCTCCTCCGCCTGTTTAAAAGTCCCTTCCGTACGGGGCTCTATCGTAACATAGAAATACAAAAAGTCGTTTTCTTCGGCAAGTTTCCGTATGTAATCGTTTTCCTTTTCGACATCATCTTCAAAAGCCACCGCACAGAATGTAGTGCAGAAAACCTTGTCAACGAAAGCCGCCTTGTTGGTGGTTTCCACCCATTCAAGAGAATTGTCCTGCCGCACAGTTTCCAGAGAAGGGTTGCGGGAGTCAATGTTGTTGATGTGGGTGTGGGTGTTGATTGCAAATATTTTCTTGTCCATAATATATTACCTCCGTCAAGATAATTTTATCATATTACAGTATCTTTTTCAATAATCTCCAAATACCTGTCAAAAACAGTTTTCTCTGTATTTGCAGTATGCACAGAATCCGCTTTTCTTCTTTTCCGGATTCGAAAAGTCGTAGTCGGCAATCTCGCGGCAGGTCTGCGATATTCTTTCCAGTCCGTCCTCTGTGTAGTATCCGCTTTCAATCTGTGTGTTGATTTTCCGTATTATTTTAATTGCCATGCCGACTCTGTCAGCGGAAGTGTCGTTATCTTTAAGTTCTTTTATTATGTCGTTGTAGTGTTGAGGTATCCCTTTGCTGTCCCCGGCAGAAAACACCGGAAAATCGATATACTCATAAACGAGCATACTCCTTGTTGTTGCCCGTTTGATGTCCTCAAACATATACGGGGAGTAGTGTATAAATTGGCACCCGTCTACGGTAAACACTTCTTTTTTGCCTCTTACAAATCTGTATCTTGCACCTCTTACGGTGCGGGATATGACGTCTGTAATATCCTCTGCCTTTTTAAACAGATTTTCTGCAACCCTGACAGGCATTTTTCGGTCTTCCGGCGGATTTGACAGAAAGTATTCCCGTATATATTGATTTATAAAATCCATCAGATCCCACAGACACCGTGATGTCATTTTAAAATACACTTTATTGCCAAGGATGGCATCTTCGGCGAAAGCGTTAAATGCTTTGGCAAAAATCTGTGCTTCAATCATAAACTGCTTCTGCTCGTCTGTGACAGGTTGATGTTCGTCGCCGATTACAGAATACGCATACATATTAGGACAAAGCCTGAACTTTGCCAGATCCGTTATGGTATATTGGTCCTTGGTAAACCTGTATTCTTTTGTAATCATTGCTCATACCTCTCAAATACCGAACTCCAAAACAGATCAGTTCATCAGATATTCGTCAATTGCTTTTGCCGCTTTTTTACCTGCGCCCATTGCAAGTATAACGGTAGCCGCACCTGTTACCGCATCACCACCGGCATATACTCCGGGCTTTGAGGTGGCGCCGGTTTCACTGTCTGTGATGATTCCGCCCCAACTTTCCACATCCAACCCGTCGGTGGTGTTTCTTATAAGCGGGTTGGGTGACTGACCTATTGCCATTATAACAGTTTCCACATCAATAATGTGTTGGGAGCCTTCCTTTACAATAGGACGGCGTCTGCCGGATGAGTCCGCATCGCCTAAAACCATTTCTATACATTCCATACCTTCTACCCAGCCGTTGTTACCTAATATGCGGACAGGATTGGTAAGGTTTTTAAATATAATCCCCTCTTCTTTGGCGTGGTGGATTTCCTCGGCACGGGCAGGCATTTCGGCCTCTCCGCGTCTGTATACGATGTATACATTCTCGGCACCCAGACGTTTTGCGCATCTGGCGGCATCCATAGCAACATTTCCTCCGCCTACCACAGCCACATTTTTGCCCACTTTAACGGGTGTGTCTGTTTCGGGGAATTTGTACGCTTTCATAAGATTGATTCTTGTAAGGAACTCATTTGCGGAGTATACGCCGTTAAGGTCTTCACCCTCAATCTGCATAAACTTCGGCAAACCGGCACCCGTTCCGATAAACACCGCATCGTACCCGTTTTCGAGCAATTCGTCAACGGAGAGAATTTTGCCTATTACCATATTAAGTTCAATATCCACACCAAGACTTTTGAGATTGTCAATCTCGTTTTTCACAATGTCTTTGGGGAGTCTGAACTCCGGAATACCATACATAAGCACTCCGCCGGGAGTGTGAAACGCCTCAAACACAGTTACGGAGTAACCTTTTTTTGCAAGGTCCCCGCCGCAACTCAATGATGCAGGTCCGCTGCCTATAACGGCAACCTTTTTGCCGTTAGGTTCAACTTTAAAAGGTTCGGGGGTACAGTTGTTCCTGTAATAATCTGCGGCAAACCGTTCAAGTTTGCCTATGGCAACACTTTCACCCTTTATGCCTCTTACACATTTACCCTCGCACTGTGATTCCTGGGGGCAAACCCTACCGCATACAGCGGGTAAAGAATTGGTTTCTGTAATTTTAAGGTAAGCCTTTTCAAATTCACCCTCTGCTATAAGATTGATGAATTCGGGGATTTTAACATTAACGGGGCACCCGCTTATACAGGGCATATTCTTGCAGTTAAGACATCTCTTTGCCTCTTCTATCGCCTGTTCCGGGGTGTATCCCAGACAAACCTCTTCAAAGTTTTTGTTGCGCACCTCGGGTTGCTGCTCCGGTATCGGAGTTTTTGTAGGACACATATTAGCCACGTTGATTTCCCCCCAATCCTATACGGCATTTGTGGTCAGAACTTACTGCTTCTTCCTCACGATACATCTTTTGTCTGTTCATGGCAGATTCAAAATCCACAAGATGCCCGTCAAAGTCAGGGCCGTCCACACAGGCAAACTTTGTTTCGCCGTCTACTGTTACGCGGCAACCGCCGCACATACCTGTACCGTCAATCATAATGGGGTTCATACTTACTATGGTTTTTATCCCCAAAGGCCGTGTTATATCACAAATAACTTTCATCATCATCAAAGGACCGATGGCGATTACAAGGTCATACTTTTCTTCTTCAAGACGTTGTTTTAAAATGTCCGACACAAATCCCTTGCAGCCGTTTGAACCGTCATCGGTGGTGATAAACACATTTGTGCTGACCTTTTTTATTTCGTCTTCGAGTATTATCATATCTTTATTGCGAAAACCCAATATAGAATCAACTTTTGCGCCCGAGGCAAAAAGTTTTTTCGCCTGAGGGTAGGCGATTGCACTGCCAAGCCCTCCGCCTATAACTGCCACATTCTTGTACCCGTCAAGGTGAGTAGGTACACCGAGAGGGCCGACAAAATCAAGGATAAAATCACCTTCGTTAAGACTTCCCAACAGTTTTGTGGTCATACCCACTTCCTGGAATATAATAGTAACAGTTCCTTTTTCTCTGTCAAAGGCTGCAATGGTAAGTGGTATTCTCTCACCGTTTTCGTCAACTCTTAATATAATAAACTGTCCCGGCTCGGCTTTTTTTGCAATCAAGGGAGCCTGGATTTCCATAAGTTTTACTTGATGGTTTAAAACCTTCTTTGTTAAAATCTTGAACATTTGTTTTGTATCAGCCTTTCGATTCAAATTACATTTATTATACTCTCAAAATCCTTGTTTTGCAAGACTTTTGCACATAAAATAAAAACAGCCCTTGCTTTTGCAAGGGCTGTTTTTATATATTTTCCAGTTCTTTTATTATTCTGTTGATTTTCTCTTGACCCACAATGTTTTTTGACATGGCGATTATCTGGCTGATGGGTGTGTTGGAGTGAAGATTTATCAGCGGTGTTTTTGAGAGTGACGGAAATTCTTTTTCCAGGATTTTTCTCGCCCCGGGATTTTTAAGCAGTTGCCCTAAGGTTATATTCATATTATATAAATTCAAAGTAAATCACCTCGCCATATAATATTGTAATCTTCGATATTTTGTGCCTTGCATCAGTTCAGGGGTTGGGTAATAACCGGTATCTGCTTTCCGGTATTGTCTATCTTGTAATTTTCTGTGTATATAAGTTGTGATACAGGCACAAATTCATACCCGTCGGAAATAAGTTTTTCCAATATCTGCGGCAAGGCGGCAGGGGTGTTTTTTGCTGCGTTGTGAAACAGCACAATAGACCCCGGCTTTACACGTTGTGTAACTCTGTCGTATATGGCGGCAGGGGATAAATCTTTCCAGTCAAGACTGTCAACGTCCCATTGAATGGTGTAATGGTCTATGCTCCTTGCAGTTGATACCACCTTGTCGTTGTAGTCGCCGTAGGGCGGCCGCATCAGGTTGGGGCGCTTTCCCGTTACTGCTTCTATCTTGTCGGAGCAGGTGTTGATTTCTTTAATGATTTCCGCCTCCGACAGTTTTGTAAGATGAGGATGAGAGTCAGAGTGATTCATAACTTCGTGACCGGCGTCTGCGAGTTTTTTAACAGATTCGGGGTATTTATCGACCCAAGCCCCCACCACAAAAAAAGTGGCTTTTATATTGTGCTTTCCTAAAATAGCAATAAGTTCGTCAGTATCTTCGTTACCCCAAGCCGCGTCAAATGATACAGAGCAAACCTTTTTGTCACCTTTGTCAACACAGTATATGGGCAAATCTCTTTTTGGCGAAGCGTTTTCAAATACCTCCGCAACGGTATCTCTGTTAAATAAAATCAGACCGCTTAAAAGCACCGTCATAATAAAGTACATAATGATAGTGTTCTTGCTGATTACAAACAGTTTCATAACATCTACTCCTTTACTATTAGATTCTATTTTGGGCGTACAAGAAAAATACCAAAACAAAGGCTTGTATAAATATGCATTTTGTCGTCAAAACCTGTATAAAAAACTTATAATATTTTTTCTTATGTCAAAATGCGACATTTTTGGAGTAATTGTTTGCTTTTGGACAGGTAGTTGTTTATAATCGGGAATTGCAAAAACTTCAAGGAGGCATAATATGTTAACGGAACAAAAGACGGTGTTGCAAGATAAAGAAAAAGTATATTCGCATGTAGCGGATAATCTGTATTCAGTGGGATTTTCCCTGCATCTGGTGGGGTACACATATTTGTGTCAGGCGATTACAGAGGTGCTTTGCGGATACGATTGCTGCGGCATAACTAAAAATCTGTATCCATATATAGCCCGATTGAACGGCACTTCCGATGTGGCGGTAGAGAGGGCAATCCGTATGGCGATCACTAAGGTATGCCGTAGAGGTGATGTTGCAAAACTTAAAAAGATTTCCAATACACCCGCAGACAGACCACTGCATTTTTCAAATAGAGAGTTCATACTTGTAATGGTAAATGAAATACAGAAAAAGATTTGTGAAAGCCACTGATATTGATTTAAAATCCTCTTGATTTCAAAAACAGAATATTGTATAATCAAAGTGATTATGATACAGGAGGGATTTTTAATGGTTACAGGTATAGAGCATGTTGGTATTTATGCAAAGGATTCAAAGGGATTGGCAGATTGGTATGTAGATATGTTCGGCTGTACAATCGTTTATGAAAATGCGGAGAAAGGCACATATTTTGTGGCATTTCCTGATAAAAGCATGATAGAGATTTGTAAGGCGGAAAAAGCAAGTTGCAGAAAGCCTGAACTCACTCAGGCGGGGTTAAGACATCTGGCCCTTACGGTAGATGATTTTGAGGGTATGGTTGATAAACTTAAAAGCGCCAACACCGAGATTGTTACTGATGCAGCCGTATCTGCCAAGGGCATTAAAACGATGTTTTTCAGAGATGCGGCAGGAAATATCGTGCATCTTATTTCAAGACCCGAACCGCTTATATAAAAATACGAAGCACACGGAGTTATTCCGTGTGCTTTTAATACTTTGACGACAAATTTGAAACGGAGATAAAACAAAATGAAATCATGCGATACAGTTGAACTTTTCGGCAGTAATGTGTTTAATGATAAAGTAATGCGTAAGCGTCTGCCGAAAGACATTTATAAAAAGTTGAGGCAGACGATAGACGAGTCGTTGCCACTTGACAGTTCCGTGGCAGAGTCTGTTGCAAAGGCTATGAAGGAGTGGGCTATTGAGAAGGGCGCTACTCACTATACACATTGGTTTCAGCCACTTACCGGTATAACAGCGGAAAAACACGATTCCTTTATATCGCCCACTTCTGACGGCGGAGCCATAATGGAGTTTTCCGGCAAAGAACTTACCAAAGGCGAACCGGATGCGTCTTCCTTTCCGTCAGGTGGGTTACGAGCAACATTTGAGGCGAGAGGGTACACCGCGTGGGACTGCACATCCCCGGCATTTTTGCAGGAGGATCTGGCAGGGGTGACACTGTGTATACCCACAGCATTTTGCTCTTACACAGACGAAGCCCTTGACAAAAAGACACCGTTGCTTCGTTCCTGTGAGGCTATAAATGTTCAGGCAAAACGTATTTTAAAACTTTTCGGAAAGGATGTCAAAAATGTCGTTGTCTCCGTAGGTCCTGAACAGGAGTATTTTCTTGTTGATAAGGAATACTATGAAAAACGGCTTGACCTCAAATTCACCGGCAGAACACTTTTTGGGCAAAAAGCACCAAAAGGTCAGGAGATGGACGACCATTATTTCGGCACGTTAAAAGAGAGAGTTTCGGCATATATGAGCGATGTTGACAGAGAACTCTGGAAGATGGGCGTTTCTGCCAAGACAAAGCATAATGAAGCGGCACCGAGTCAGCACGAACTTGCACCGGTTTATTCAAACTGTAATATTGCAACCGACCATAACCAACTGACAATGTCAACATTAAAAAGGATTGCCAACCGACATAATTTTGCGTGTCTTATGCATGAACGTCCCTTTGACGGGGTGAACGGTTCGGGTAAACACGTCAACTGGTCGCTTACGACAGACGGGGGAGCAAACCTTTTGGAACCCGGCAAAACTCCTCACGAAAATGCGCAGTTCCTTTTGTTTTTGTGTGCGGTTATAGAGGCGATAGACAAACACGCCGCATTGCTTCGTGCATCTGCCGCAAGTGCGGGTAATGACCACCGACTGGGTGCAAACGAAGCACCCCCGGCAATTATATCCGTCTTTCTGGGAGAACAACTTGAAGAAATTCTCAATAATATCGACTATGATAATCCATCGGAGAAAACAGAGCGTATACGTCTTGATGTTGGCGTAAGTACTCTGCCTCATTTCAGGAAAGATACCACCGACAGGAACAGAACGTCACCTTTTGCATTTACCGGAAATAAATTTGAGTTCCGAATGGTTGGCTCAAATGCATCTATTGCAGGGCCCTGCACCATAATAAATACGATAGTGGCAGACACTCTTTGCACCATGGCGGACGAACTTGAAGGCGCGAAAGATTTTAACTGTGCACTGCACAATGTTGTACAAAAGTCCATACGTCAGCATAAACGTGTTATCTTTAACGGTAACGGTTACTCCGACGAGTGGGTAGCAGAGGCGGCATCAAGAGGACTTCCCAATATTGATAACACGGTAGATGCCATAGGCGAGTTTATTAAAGACGATACGATTGCATTGTTCAACCGTCATAAAGTATACAGTGAAAATGAACTCCGTTCCAGATTTGAAATTAAACTTGGCAAATACTCAAAAGTAATCCATATAGAAGCACTTACTATGATAGATATGGCGTCAAAAGATATTCTACCCGCTGCAATAAAGTTTTCGGCTCAGTTAAGCGACAGTATTATAAAAATGAAATCAACCGGAGCGGGTGTTGACACCTCAACTCAGGAAAGATTGCTCGAAAGACTTTCAAAAGAGATTGCAAACTTTGGAAGCACACTTGATAAATTGAGGGAGTCGGTAGACAGGGCGGAGCACATTAAAGATGATATAGTCGCACTGGCTGAATTTTACAGAGACGACACTTTGAAAATCATGTATGATTTAAGGATTTTCGGAGATAATATGGAAGCGATGGTAGACAGACGAATCTGGCCTATTCCTACATATTCAGATATGCTGTTTTATGTGTAATCAGCAATAAACAGCACAGGAAGGGGCTAAATGATGGGTATACGCGACATCGTCAGTTTGCTTGGCGGACTGGGATTGTTTCTCTATGGTATGAACACCATGGGTGACGGTTTGGAGAAATCCACAGGCAAGGGGATGCAGCGTATTATCGAGGCCCTTACAGGCAATGTAGTCAAGGGTGTTCTGGTAGGTCTTGTTGTAACTGCGCTTATACAGAGCAGTTCTGCCACTACTGTTATGGCGGTAGGCTTTGTCAATTCCGGAGTTATGACTCTCACTCAGGCAGTGGGAATTATATTCGGAGCAAATATAGGTACAACCGTCACTGCGCAGATACTCAGGTTATCCGATATACAGGGAGTAGGTATACTTTCTTTTTTTAAAACGGACTTTCTCGCACCGGCGGCAATAGCGGCAGGTGCGGGATTTGTTATGTTCGGCAAAAATAAGAGGATAAAAAACCTCGGTCAGATTTTTATGGGGTTCGGTATTCTTTTTATAGGAATGGATGTGATGGAGGAGTCAGTTTCCGGCATAAAGGACAAGCCATGGATTGGTGCCGCTTTTTCATCAATGGGTAAAATCCCTGTGCTGGGCATAGCCGCGGGTACAGTAATAACAGCACTTTTGCAAAGCAGTTCTGCTTCTGTGGGGATTTTACAGGCGTTGGCGGCGGGGGGTGTGATATCCGTAGCCTCTGCCGTGCCTATTATACTGGGGCAGAACATAGGCACTTGTGTTACTGCAATTATATCGGGTATCGGCGCCGAAAAAAATGCCAAACGCACTGCGGCAGTGCATCTTATGTTCAATGTGTTGGGCGTATTTCTGGCAACTGTTGTTATTTACGGATTCAACAGTATAGCGGGAATACCGGGATGGAACGATCAAATCACCCGTGGCGGTATAGCGGATTTCCACACGGTGTTCAATCTGCTCAATGCATTGGTTCTTTTGCCTTTCAATAAACTCCTTGTCCGTATTGCATATATTTTTGTGCCCGAGAAAAGCGATACAGATAACACTCCCTATAATCTGCTGGAAGAAAGACTGTTGCAGACACCGTCGGTTGCAATAGGTCAGTGTGTACGGATGCTCATTTTCCTGATGAAGACAGCGCTTGATAATTACCGTAACTCGACAGGAATGATTTTTGATAACGGCAGACACATCAGTGATAAACTCCAACGTGTGAGCGAAACGGAAGAAATCATAGACATAGGCGAGTCGGAATTGACACAGTATCTTGTAAGAGTGAGCGAGAAAGACCTGTCTGCCGGTGAGAATAATACGGTGTCTGGTATGTTTCATATTATCACCGATGTGGAAAGGATAGGGGACTGTTCGGTTAATATAAGTGAGATTGCGGAATATATGTATGAAGTTTCTGCAACGTTTTCCGACGATGCGGCGGAAAAACTTAAAAATATGATGTCCGCCGTTGACGAGGTAATTCGTCTGTGTATCAGGGCGTACGAGGATGACGATATTGAATCGGCACAGAGGATACAGCCTTTGGAGGCGGTGGTAGATGTAATGAGAACCGATTTGCGGCAGTACCATATAAGCAGTCTTGTTGGGCAGAGGTATGATTTCAGGCTTGGTGTTGCCTTCCTCGATATTGTAAATAATTTAGAGCGTATATCCGACCATTGCTCCAATATCGGTATGGCGGCAGAGCAAAGACTTCGGTCGGCAACCTTTGACCCCCACGAGTATACCAAAAACCCCGACATAATAAATACACCCGAATATAAGCGGTTGTATAATGAATATAAGACTAAATACTGTAATTAAAAAAGGAGACACTTCGTATAGAGGTGTCTCCTTGATATTTGTCTTTGTATTTCAGCGATTAAGTTTTTTAAGCATCAGCATAGCGGCTTGTTGCGCAGCACTGCTTATTTTTGATAGTTGCTTATAGCGGCGGCAATCATTCCATCGAATGTATTTAAATCCTGGGGTTCGCCGTTTATATCAAAATAATTCAATTGCCATTCCAATGTGCTTTCCGTTTCGTTTGTAATCAGGTATTGCACTTTGACTTTTACATCGTTTTCCTGATAGAGGCATTCTCCTGTGAATTCAACTGTTTCTTTCCCGTCTTCACCCGTGAAATGTTTCCAAGTCGGGTTTGAAAAAAAGTCGTTAAAAATTTCTTTGTGGGTGTGCTCACTGTCGTTCAATTTGGTTGCTTGTATTGTTTCCACATATACATCATAACTGTCTGATTCCGTATTGTTTTCAGGCAACGATGATACTGAGCAGACAATCAAAATTATCGACAAAATAGCGAATATGTTTGTAAGTTTTGTTTTTCCCGAAACAGAGTTTATGATTTTTTCGTTATCAGAATCGGTATCAGCACTCCCGCTTATATTTTTGAAAATAGCATCGAATTCATTTGCCATCTTCATTTTAGGTACAATTTTCATCCATGCCAATAACCTGCCCACACGACTTAATCTGATATCATATTTAACGAGTTCACATTTTACGCGGCCATTTTCAAGATAAAAAAGGTGAGTGCCGGTGTTTCCCGTAACCTCAACCTGCCCTGACGAATTAACAATAGTTCCTTTTATCAAATCAGAACACGTTTCAACAATTTTGTTTTTCAATTCTTCCGGCGATGATAATTCGGTGGGGATACCGTCACGGTATTTGTTGCCGATTAGGTCAAGAAATTTTGTTCCCTTAAAGAGAACGATGTGAGATAATACTGCACTGATTATCAATGCGAGCAAACCAATTAAAATCATATGTAATTACTCCTTTGAAAATTAATAACGGTTATCTGACAAAAATTTTTTTAATAATTGCGACAGGGATAAGGATAATCCCCAAAAGGCAGCCCACAATTAACCTTGTTAAAAACAAGTCATTGGCTGCACCTATTCTTATTCTGTTCGCATAGATTGTTTGGCCGGCTGCCCAATAACCCAGAACAGCATAGCCAATAATTAATACAACTTCCATTTTTACATTCCTCCAAAATTTGATTATGAATATTGTTTACTTGAAGAGTATAACATATATCCAAGAATTACGCAAGTGCGTATACGCAAAAATGTAAAATATTTTAAAATATTTTTGTGGGGTGTTTTAAAATGGATGTAAAAGATGCGGTAGTAAAAAGATTTAATGAATTGTGTGCAAGAAAAAACATTAGAATAAATGAACTTGCAAACATATCCGGAGTGACGCCATCAACAGCATACAGTATGATGGATAAATCACGCCGAGATGTTTCAATAAAAACAATCAAGAAGTTTTGTGATGGCTTGGAGATAACGTTGGGAGAATTTTTTTCAACGGAGGATTTTGATAATCTTGACCAGGAGATAAGATAGTGCTGCCATCAAAAGCGAGAGAAAAAGCGGCAATAAAAAACAAGAAGGCAGAAACGGATACGTTTCTGCCTTTAAAAAAATTTTAATACAATTTACATTTATCGGTTAAGTTTTTTAAGCATCAGCATAGCGGCTTGTTGCTCGGCTTTTTTCTTGCCAAGGCCCTGTGCTGTAACCTCCTGTTTGCCGTTGTAGTTAATTGCCACGGTGAACACCTTCTCATGTTCGGGGCCGTCCTCGCGTATAACAACATAGTTTAACTTGTCCCCGTGGGAGGTCGCATATTCGTGGAGTCTGCTTTTGTAGTCGGGATTGTTGTCACTGTTTTTGACTGCATTTTTAATAGAATCTTCAAGGTGATAAAGAATAAACCGCTGGGCTGTATCAAAGTCAGAGTCCAGATACACCGCGGCAAACACCGCTTCTGTAACATCGGAAAGTATTGACGGCTTGTTTTTGCCGCCCGACATTTCCTCGCCTTTTGACATAAAAATATACTCTCCCAGGCCAATCTTTTCGGCTATGGCGAACAAACCCGCTTCGCAAACTACAACAGCCCTGATTTTGCTCATTTTACCCTCGTCAATCAGCGGATAATTTTTATAAAGATAATCCGATGATACCGCTTCTAAAATGGCATCTCCCAAAAATTCGAGTCTGTCGTAACTTTCTTTTGATTTGCCGTGCGATTCGTTAAGGAAAGAACGGTGTGTAAGCGCCGTTGTAAGTAACTTGCGATCTTTAAATGTATATCGTATTTTTCTTTCCAGTTCGTTTAAGTTCATAATACCACCTTTAAATCAAATAAAATAATAACCCCCGGGCAAACCACGGGGGCTGAATTTATCAGTTAGAGTGCGATTCGATGTATTCAACAGCATCTCCTACGGTAGAAATCTTGTCTATGTCCTCTTCGGGGATACTGATTTCAAATTCTTCTTCCATGGCGATCATAAGTTCCACAAGATCAAGAGAATCGGCACCAAGACCGTCTATAAAAGAAGTATCAAGTGTTATCTCATCAGCGTCAACATTGATCTGTTCTGTGATAATGCTCTTTAATTTTTCAAATATCATATACGGGCCTCCTTTTGCACAAAACGATAACTTATTTCAAGATAGAGTATATAATAAAAAGCAAATCTTGTCAATATTTATTATTGCTGTTTCGTTTCCGCGATTTTTTGCGTTTGGAAAACTCTTTGAAAGTCAACCAGACAAACAGAGTCACCATTAAGATGACGGGTATGTAGAAAAACGGTGAAGTAAATATTGCAACAATAAACAATCTCACGGTTTTACCGGGAGAACGCTTAACGGAGTTGTATGCAATAAGGTCAACACTTCCGGCTTCTTCGCCGTTGTAGGAGACACTCAGTTTGCCGAGGGGCTGGTTGATTTCGATAGGCGCTTTGATGGTGTCGCTTTTCGACTTCATTTTGTAAATTTTCGACTCGTCGTAGTCCACCGGTAACCGAACGGAAAGTTCGTCTGCGGTTTTTAAAAGAACGTGGTCAGTTTTGCCGTTTGGCACAAGGACCTCTTCAATAATCTCACCTTTTTCGGATATTGTAACGCTTACAAATCCGTCTGCGGTGTACTGACGCAATGTCTGTATGTCGTTGTGTGCCTGGGTAGAACCTTCCGCGCCGGATACGACGGCAATAAAATTGCCCATGCTGTTTTCGAATGCAACGGAGATTCCGTAGCCCTGCTCTTTCATATTGGCGGTTTTAAGCCCGTAAACCCGTTTGGAATAAAAATCAACAGACCGCGCTCTGCCCACAAATAAGTTGGTGTTTGACAGATACCTTGTTTCTCTGTATTTGTTGGTGGGCGCAATTTCCACCATATCTTTTTTAACGATTTCCGCAAAGGCAGTGTTTTTCATGGCGTATACAGAAATCTTTGCAATGTCTGAAAGGGTGGAGTACTGGTTCTCGTCAAAGTACCCTCCCGCATTTGTAAATACCGTGTCAGTTGCACCGGCTTGAAGTGCAATCTCGTTCATGGCGTTTATGAACTTTCCGTAATCACCAAAGGTGTATCCGGCAAGTAATTCCGCGGCCTCGGCTGCATCGTATAAAAGCATCCCGTGGAGGAGGTCACCTGCACTTAGTTCCTCGTTTGCCAGAATACCCATATTACCGAAAGAAAAATCACAGGCGGCAATAGTTTCCGGAGATGCCGCAATAACTTCACTTAAATCCTTGCAGTTTTCAAGAACAACAAGGGCAGATACAATTTTGGTAAAACCTGAGGGCTGGATTTTTGCATTACTGTTTTTTTCGTAAAGTACCATGGAATTTTGCATATCAATCAAAATTCCGTTGGTTGATTTTATTTCGGGAGCCTCGGCAGAGGCAACTAAGGAAGAAAAGATAACGATAATTATAAAAGCAGACAAAATCTGCATAAATGTTTTTTTCATCAGATGTATTCCTTTCGTGGGATATACTACGGTATAATTTTATCATAAACAGCAACCGCTGACAATACCAAAAATAAAAAACCTGCCAAGACAATTGACGAACACAAACTGTTTGTGATAATATAAAAACATGAAAATTGTTTTGGAGGACAAAGAATTGTCAGAACTCATAAAAGTTGCGGCTATAAATGATATATCAGGTTCCAGCAGATGTTCGATTACCGTTGCACTGCCTATTTTGAGTGCGTTCGGATTGCAGTGCTGTGTGTTGCCTACTGCTGTTTTGTCAAACCATACGGGGTACGAAAAGTACTTTTTTGACGATTATACAGATAAGATGGATAACTTCACCGATAAGTGGAAAGAACAGGGGTTGAAGTTCGGATGTATATACAGCGGATTTTTAGGTTCGCGGGAGCAGATTGATATTACGCGCCGTTTTTTTGATACGTTCCGTGATGATACCACCAAAATACTTGTAGACCCTGTAATGGGAGACGACGGTGAGATATACCTTACATATACGCCTGAACTTTGCGAAGAGATGAAGGAACTTGTATGCTGCGCAGACGTTGTAACCCCAAATGTTACGGAGGCTTGTATTTTAAGCGGAATTAAATACACAGGCGAGGAGGTAACCCCGGCACAGGCACAACAGATGGCGGATAAAATATACTCTCTTGGCGCAAAAAATATTATAATAACCGGCGTCAAGAGAGGAGGAAAAAGCGG
>SVKG01000079.1 GCA_015068565.1 Oscillospiraceae bacterium
TACTTATACTCATACTCCGGCAAAGCAAGTTTCATAGCCTTCTCTGTAATATTTAACATATTATCATCATTTGAAAGCGGGGCATAGCCGGGCGTGTCGCAAATTTCAAGATTTACGCCGATAGAAAGTGCCGCACCGCACAACGCCTGATTCACCTTTTGATTTGCCTTACATATTGCATCAAAGGTTGCTCCGCGCACATAGCTTTCCAAGACCGCTTTTTCAGGAATTGCATTAACCATAGCACCGCCACTTGTAATAATAGGGTGCACCCTTATAACATCACTTTCTTTAAAAGTTTCGCGAATTGCATTGATGGCATTAAGACCGCAGTTTGCCGCATATAGTGCATTTTTTCCATTCCACGGTGCACCACCTGCGTGAGCTGCCTGCCCTTTATATATAATTCTTTTTGCCATACAACCTACGGTCCCTTTAATTCCCACAAAAGACCTTGTGGTATGTACCATAAACGCCATATCTACGCCATCAAAATATCCTCTTGACAAAAATTCTGTTTTTCCGCCAAAGTATTTGATTATGCCGTTATTTTTCAATTCTGTTCTGTATTCTATTTCCAAAAGTTCCTCTGCTGGAACAGCACACAGCCTGATTCTTCCGCATAATTTATCAATAATCCCCGGTTCTTTAAGTGCAGCGGCAAGACCAATAAGTGCCGCACATTGAGCATTGTGTCCGCAAGAGTGTACTGCACCTGTTATCGGGTTTGCATCCTTGTGTTCGGGGCAGATTACAGAGTCAAGTTCCGCTAAAACAAGAACCTCCGGCCCCGGTCGATTTGTGTCTAACACTGTGTAGAAACCAGTAATATTCTTAGCAAGAATAAGATCATAACCGAGTTCTTTAAAAATATTTTCCATATATTTTGAAGTTTCATATTCCTTATATCCTGTTTCGGGATGTTTCCATATATACCTTTCTGCATCCAAGATTTTTTTTGTGTGTTTTTCTATCGCTTTGTTAAGCTCCTTCACTTTTAATTCCTCTTTTCTTATTCTTGTAATAGTAGTTATCGTTTATGTTTCTTAACACACTCTGTATTATGATTTTGTCAAGCCCTGGATAAAAAATCAATGTTCAACCAATTCGGTTTTTATAGCAATATTGTTATCAAATTCGATTTGATAACCCAGCGGATCAATTATGCTTTCACCCACATAGTACTCGTATTTTATGTTTTTTACATCGCTAATATATGTAGGTCCTCCTAACAAGTTAATGATTTCTTCGTTTGTTTTTCCTACTATTTTATGCCTTTCTTCTAAATCATCGAGCATATATATTCTTAGTCTCTCGTTATTGTTCCATTTTTCTTGACTAAATGATGATATATAACTTCTCGCTCCAACAAACACAAAACTTACTATTATCACAGATAAAATCGTGAAAACAACAAATGATAGCGGCATAGACAGATATTTTGATATTCGCTTTCTGAATATGATTGGCAAAGCAAAAGCAAGTACATATATAAAACCAGTAATATAAACTAATATACCATTACCTAAATATTTAAACATATCGCTCATCAAATACAGAAGAAAAGATACAAACAATATTCCTGCCCAACCCAAGATGAGCACTATTATAAAACATACATTATAAACATTATAAGTAAAATTTTGTTTGTTCATATCATTTCTCCGTATAATGTAACTTTGTTAAATCTATTCTACCACAAAGATTGATGCATTTCAATATTTTGGCGGGAGCACATTGGTGGGAAGTATGTAAAAAACTTTGAAGGCAAAGTCTTCAAAGTTTTTTATGCTACATTTATTATTTTTTATCGTAACTTATCCAGAAATCTTTTACCGCTGTTTCGTATTTATCCTGTTCCAGTATATAACTCATACCATGCTCTGCACCGGGCACTACAAAAAGTCTTTTGGGTGCTTTACAGGCTTTATAATTTTCATAAGTCATACTGACGGGCACAAAATGGTCGTCACTGCCGTGGATAAACAAAACGGGGCGATCATTATTACTTAATGCCTCCAAGGTGGAATAATCTTTTGTGCCCATATTGATTTTTTTACGACATGCGCCATCCGCCATACGTCCAAAAAGGCAATACGCCATACGCAGATTTTTCTCTGCGATATGCTTCCATATCGCATAAAGTGACGTATAGCCGCTATCTGCGATTATTCCGCGGACATTATCGGGCAGGGAAAGTCCCGACGCCATAAGCACCGTTGTGGCTCCCATTGAAAGCCCCACAAGATATATCGGCAGTGTGCCGCCGTTTCTTGTATTTACAAAACGTATCCAATCGGCACAGTCGTATCTTTCCATCATACCGAAGCCTATATATTTTCCGCCGCTGTTATTCTGTCCGCGTTGCTCAACATATACTACATTACAGTTGTTTTTATGCCAGAATTCCGATATACAGCCAAAATCTGTTGTCCAGGAGGAACGCCACCCGTGCATGGCGATCAGCACTCTTTCGGGATTTTCGCACTCCCACAGGTGTCCTACGAGGATTTCGCCGTCATGGGCAACAATCTCCACCGTCTTATTACAAATATTGCCCAATTCCTCCCCCGAAGATATAATGCGGTTACGGATTTCTCTATCAATTTTAACTCCCGAAATAATACTTTTTGATTGTTCAATTACCTCCGGACCTTCGCTATCCAAAGCGATTTCCACCAGTCTTTCAACAACACAGTAAGACACTACTCCGGCAATCCCCACCCCCGCAGCAACTGCTCCGGAAAGCATCAGTAATTTTTTTATTATTTTATTTTTCACAGGCTCGTCTCCCTTTTACTTTTTGTTATTTTACCCGCTATTGATGCCGATAATTACAAAATGTGAAATTTAAAACTTTGCCTGACAACAAAATTTAAAAAACGCACAAGTCGACTTAACAGTCAACCTGTGCGTTTTAATTGTGTGAAGATTATTGATTATTTACCTGACTTAATCGCTGCCTGTGCTGCTGCAAGACGTGCAATCGGCACACGGAAAGGTGAGCAAGATACATAATCAAGACCGATGTTATGGCAGAACTCAACAGATACGGGGTCACCGCCGTGCTCACCGCAGATACCGCAGTGCATTTCGGGACGAACCTTCTTACCCTTGGTAACAGCCATTTCCATAAGTTGGCCTACACCTGTCTGGTCAAGTTTTGCAAAGGGATCGTTTTCGAAAATCTTTGCATCGTAGTAAGCATCGAGGAACTTACCAGCGTCATCACGGGAGAAACCGTATGTCATCTGTGTAAGGTCATTTGTACCGAAGCAGAAGAATTCAGCTTCCTTAGCAATATCGTCAGCAGTAAGTGCTGCACGGGGGATTTCGATCATTGTACCAACCTCATATTTGAGATCAGCACCTGCTGCTGCGATTTCAGCGTCAGCAGTTTCAACAACCATATCCTTAACGTATTTCAATTCCTTAACTTCACATGAAAGGGGAATCATAATTTCGGGAACTATCTTCCAGTCAGCGTGTGCTTTCTGTACTTTGATAGCGGCACGGATTACAGCCTTTGTCTGCATCTTTGCAATTTCAGGGTATGTTACTGCAAGACGGAGACCACGGTGGCCCATCATGGGGTTGAACTCGTGCAATGAAGAGATGATTGCTTTAATCTGTTCAACGCTCTTGCCCTGTGCATCAGCCAATGCTTTGATATCAGCCTCTTCTGTGGGAACGAACTCATGGAGAGGAGGATCCAGGAAGCGGATGGTTACAGGGAATCCTTCGAGGGCTTCATAAAGTGCCTCAAAGTCGCTCTGCTGATAAGGAAGAATCTTTTCAAGTGCTGCTTCTCTTTCTTCAACTGTATCGGAGCAGATCATTTCACGGAATGCAGCGATTCTCTCTGCTTCAAAGAACATGTGCTCTGTACGGCAAAGACCGATACCCTCAGCACCGAGTTCACGAGCACGTTTTGCATCAGCAGGAGTATCTGCGTTTGTTCTTACTTTGAGTGTTCTGAATTCATCAGCCCAAGTCATAATTCTGCCGAACTCACCAGCGATTTCAGCGGGAACTGTGGGGATGATACCATCGTAGATATTACCTGTTGAACCGTCGATTGAAATGTAATCGCCTTCAACATAGGTCTTACCTGCCAATGTGAATTTCTTGTTTTCTTCATCCATATTGATATCGCCGCAACCAGATACACAGCATGTACCCATACCACGTGCAAC
>SVKG01000006.1 GCA_015068565.1 Oscillospiraceae bacterium
CATACAGTTTGTCAGAGGGGTTAACTATCGCAAGATCCTCTGCCTCCACCACGAGGAGCCCGTCTTTAACGGTGAATTCGTGGTCAAAGGGGAATCTGCTTACATAGTCGCCGGAGGGTGGCGGAACGTTATCTTCATCGTCATCTGGTAATGGCGCATCCTCACCGGGGATGTACTCCTCATCTGCGGAAAGATAGATGGATACGCTTATAACGGGGCGGGTAAAAATAATATGCCCTCTTGCATCATCTGCCTTGTCAAGAGAATCACTGTTTGCATAGGGAGGATAAACTCTTATAGTATCGAATCCATCTCTGCCTAACCAATATGGTACTGCCATGTTCTTTGCCACAAGAACATCATTTATGTAGCAATCAACGATATCATTGGTATTGTCAATGTAAACCTTGATATCATACCACTGGTGGGGTTTAAGTACAATATCGGTGGGTGCCTGGTGAATATAGAGCACACCGCCTTTTCCTATGTAGAAATTGGAGCTGCTTATTTTTACCTGTACGGTTGTGCCATCCAGCATCTGCCATCCGGGAAGGTGCAGAGCAGTGGTGGGAACCTGAGTAAGAAATACACCCAGGCTGATTTCGGCCATTTTGTTTATAGGATAATCGACAGGTCTGCGGTTTATGTCCGAATAACTGGATGCACCAGCAAGTTTTGCGTTTGTATAATAGGGATTTCTTCCGTATGTATCGGTTGTCTCATCATATTCAAATATTTTTTTGGCATATTCGTATTTTTCATAAATCTCAGGAGTTACACTGTTTGAAGCAACTGCGTTTTTGTATGCGGTGATGTCATTTTCAAACGTGGATATCTTGATGTCTTCAAAGGTTTTTCTGTGTTCAAATGACTTTTCAAAACCATTAGAGAAGGTTCTGTTGAGCCCGTTTGATTTGTAGGTATAGCCAAAGATTGTAACAGGCGAAGATGCACTCACGCGTCTGTTCTTGTTGTCGAATATACGGGCGGTGAAACGGTTCTGACCGGGTTTGATGCGAAGAGCAACAGTCCCTTCTATGATTCCGGGTTTAATATCATCGCCCTCGATGACAACATTGTTGTTAAAGTATTTCAACGAGTAACCCGTGGGGACCTCCGGCACGGTGAACATAATCATACTACCCGCCTTGGCATAGTCATTGGTACCGAGGGTGCGGACGCCTTCTGCTTCGTATGGTTTAAAACCATCCATCGTTGCGGCAGATGATATAATGGGTGCGCAATTTATAATCATTATAAATGCCACCAATAAAGACGTTAATTTCCTCATTGTATGTACCTCCTTGATTGATACAGGGGATTAAAAACCAAATAAAATAAAAATATGCAAAAACCACATCTACATTATAAGTCAAATGAAAATATATTTCAATTGTCAGTTTTATTGGTTTGTTTAATCTTCGCCATTTTCACAAAACTTTCATAAAAAAACGGCATCGGAAGCCGATGCCGTTTTAATAAAGTATTTGTATCTGTAATTATACGTTAATGCTGTAATTGGGAGCCTCTTTGGTAATTGAAATATCGTGGGGATGGCTTTCTTTAAGACCGGCAGAGGTTATGCGGACGAACTTGCCTTTTGCTTTGAGTTCTGCAACGGTGGGAGTACCGCAGTATCCCATGCTGGAACGCAAACCGCCGATAAGTTGGAATATGGTATCTGACAGGGGACCTTTAAAGGGAACACGTCCCTCAACACCTTCGGGAACAAGTTTTTTGCTGCCTGTCTGGAAGTATCTGTCCTTGCTGCCTTTTTCCATAGCGGCGAGAGAGCCCATACCGCGGTATACTTTGAAACGTCTGCCCTGATAGATTTCTTCTTCTCCGGGGCTTTCCTCACAACCTGCAAGGAGTGAGCCTATCATGATAACATCAGCACCTGCCGCAATAGCCTTGGGAAGGTCACCGCTGTATTTAATACCGCCGTCACCGATAACGGGTACGCCGTATTCTTTTGCCACCTGAGCGGCTTCGCAGATTGCGGTTATCTGGGGAACACCTACACCTGCTACAACACGGGTTGTACAGATAGAGCCGGGACCGATACCGACTTTAATTGCATCAGCACCTGCCTCGATAAGTTCCTTGGCAGCCTCGGCAGTAGCAATATTACCTGCTATAACATCCACTTCGGGAAAAGCGGCCTTTACTTTTTTGAGGCAGTTAATGATGTTTTGTGAATGGCCGTGTGCACTGTCGAGAACCAAAACGTCAACATTGGCATCAACCAATGCTTTTGCACGGTCCAAAACATCAGCAGTAACACCGATAGCGGCACCGCAGAGCAATCTGCCTGTGGAGTCTTTTGCGGCGTTGGGGTATTTAACTGCTTTTTCGATGTCTTTAATGGTGATAAGACCTTTTAACTTAAAATTCTTATCAACGATGGGGAGTTTTTCAATTTTATATTTGCGAAGAATCTCCTGAGCCTCGTCAAGGGTTGTACCCTCGGGAGCAGTAATAAGATTTTCGCTTGTCATGGCGTGTTTGATTGCTTTAGAGAAATCAGTTTCAAAACGCAGGTCGCGGTTTGTTATAATGCCGACCAACTTGTCATTTTCAACAATCGGCACACCTGAGATTTTGTATTTACCCATAAGTTCGTCTGCTTCTCTCAAAGTGTTGTCGGGAGAGAGAAAGAAGGGGTCAACAATTACTCCGTGCTCCGAACGCTTAACCTTGTCCACCTCAATAGCCTGTTGTTCGATAGTCATATTTTTGTGAATAATACCGATACCGCCCTCTCTTGCAATGGCAATTGCAAGGGCAGACTCCGTTACAGTATCCATAGCAGAACTCATAAGAGGAATGTTAAGTTTAATTCTCTTTGTAAGATTTGTGCCCAGATCAACCATATCGGGAGTGATGTCGGATTTCTGAGGGACAAGCAGTACGTCATCAAAGGTAAGACCTTCGTATGAAAATTTATCATTAAAAATGGCAAACACAACCTTTCTCAAAAATTTGTTAATATACATTATATAAAAAAATCCGCCAATAGTCAATATAATAATTTAAAACAAACATTATTTATGAAAGTCAGGTTTGATAGGGCATTTTACATAATACACAGCCAAAAAAACACCAGAGCACCGTATGGGGGTGTATACGGTGCTCTGATGTTTACAAAAATATTTTTAAGGTGCAATATATGATGCACAGGGAGACGGCGATAATAATTACGGAGATAATTGCGGATGGAAAGTTGCTTTGGTTTTTCTTTTTACGGACACCGTCGGAGGCGGAACCCGTATAGTCACTGATGATTCTTTCGGCATACTCTACAATGTCGACAGGCTCTTTTTTTGGTTTGAGAGCGATAATCAATCTGTCAAACAGGTTTTTCTTCTTGCCGGAATCTACCATTTTACTATCTCCTCAGGAATTTTTTTACTTATATGAGTATTATTGCCGGGATTTTCCCTTTTATACATTTTCTTTCCATATACGGGTTGCAATTACCGTCATATCGTCTTTGGCCTTGCCTCCGCCGTAGAAAAGTGCCAGGTCAAGGATTTTGTCTGCGAGAACGTGAGGGTTTACGGTGTCCATGTCGCCAAGCCGTTTTGTAAGCCAGTCGCTGTCTGCCGAGGCGTTTTCTATGCCGTCGGATACCATTACAATAACGGTATCGTCTTCAAGTTGTCTGGAAACCCGTTTGGGAATTATATCGGAACTTATACCTGCGGGCAGGGAGGATGAGGTAACCTTTTCTATATTCTTTCCTCTTTTGATGTATGTTGCGGCACCGCCTATCTTTATAAATTCCGCCATACCGCTGTGCATATTGATACTGCAAAGGTCAATGGTAGAAAACATATCCTCTTTGCCCGTCATCATAAGGGCGGAGTTGATAATTTTGATTGTGTGCATCACATCAAAACCGCAGCGGATAAAACTCTTGATGAGTTCAATGGTTTTGTGACTTTCCTTTGCTGCCGCCTCACCGCTTCCCATGCCGTCGCTTATGGCGGCGATGTATGTGCCGTCGGGGAGATTCATTGAGGTAAAACTGTCTCCGCATACCTTTTCTCCGTCTTTTTTGATACTTGCTCCGCCGGTTGCACGGCAAAAATTTTCACGCATGGTGAAAGTAAGATAAACGTAATTCTCGTCACTGTACATATCGCCGAACCGCATTTTGACACCGGTTGCATCGCTTATACATGCAGGTATCAGGTATTTCATATCATCCTGAAATTTTTTACGGGCAAACTTTATTTCTGCCACAAGGGAAGAATCTTTTTTTATATATGTGTTAATACTTGCGGGGCAATACCCATGGCAGTCAAGGGCAGACCGTATCGCCACCGAAGTTTCCTCGTTGGCGGGGAAATGCTTTTCTGATGCCATATCGTTTAAAATCCGCGAAATATTGCCCATCTGACTGCACGAAAGGGCCTTGCAGTCGCTGAGTTTGTCCTGCCAGAGGCGTGAGGTCCTGTATATTTCGTATGAGTCGTTAAAGGCGTTTACAAGCCTTTCCGTGCGGATGCATCTGTTTTTAAGTTCTTCGGCAACATCATTTACCGATGCTTTGCCGTTTTTTTCTGCGGCGGTCATAAGTGATAATACCGAATCCCGTGTTTCTTTTGTTTTTTTCTTCCAGCAGCAAAACCGCAGACTGCAATCGGAACATGCCTTTTCCGCTGTCCTGTTTATAAAAGCGGCTATATTGGCGGCATTGTAGTCCTCCCGCAGACGGGGAGTAAAACTCTCTTCGAGTATTTTGAGGGATTCAGAAATTCTGCGGAGTCTGTCCTTGTAGGCAAAATCCACGGCATCTCCCGACGGAGCGGCACCGTAGTTGCCTATTTTGAGTAACCCTGATATAGGCGGCGTAAGGTACTTTTCCCCAAAGTAGAACAGCACTCCCGCCGCAAGAGTATCAGCTATACTTATAAGCACTTCGGTAGAGCCGTTAATAAAAACAGTTATAGATGCGTTTGCCAGTATAAATCCCAGTACGGTTGCCCCTTTGCCGAATCGGGCAGTAAGCGAGGCTATCAGTCCGGAAAAAGCATAAGCGCCAATCACTGCTCCGGCGTTGTATGTGCCTACTGAATTTACCGCCCCGATGATTATACCTGCGATTGCACCGGCGGGGCTGTTGGTACAGTTGCTCAAAAGCAGTATAACGGCAATTCCCAGTACGTTGCCTATGTTAATCCACAGTATCTTTGGCAGACTGCTTGCCCATAGCAGAATCAGAGCGAATATACTGATTGTACTCACTGTTTCCCCGTAACTTAAAAAAGTACGCTTTTTTGCAGGAAAAATCACCTTTGCCGCCTTGTCTGCAACAAATACGGTTATACCTGATATAAATGCTTCCGTAAAATTTATTATAAGGTCGTAAGTCAGAAATCCACCGCTGACAGAGGCAATCGATTTTGCGGCAAACAGTACACCGCCCGTCACATACGCTTTCACTGAGGGGGAGATTTTTTTGTTAAACAGTATGTTCATCACTGCCACGACTCCGCCCGTTACTATGTAGCATAAACTCAAAGCAGACCGATGCGCCCATAGAGAGCCGAGCGCCAACGCCGTAAAGGATGCGGTTATGTTTTTAGGTGAGCATACCGCCGTAAAAAAGGCAGTGCCAAAGGGAGTCATATTGCCAAGAATCTTTGCCCCTGACAGTGCAAAGGTAATAAACGAATACAAAGCGGCAGTAAGATTTGCGCCTTTCGGGATATGTATACGGGGCAGATGGAACCTTAATTTTTTGATATTTATCTGGGGGAACTGTATAATATTGGGTTTTATCATAACTATCACTCCTCAATACCGAGGATAGCATATATTGTATGTAAAAAAATGTAAATATATGAGCCCTTTTTCCAAATATTCATCGCAACTTTCGACATTTGACTTTGAGGGCAAAAAATGGTATAATAAAACGAAATATATCTTGTGTTCATACGGAGTGATAGTTTTGAAAAAAAGAAAAAACATTACGTTGCTTAAACGCGTTATGCCGTATTTTCTTAAATATAAATTTATAATGTTCAAAGACCTTTCCTGTGCGTCGTTGTCCACACTGTGCGAACTTGTGCTGCCTCTTATAGTAAGGTATATAACAAGCAGTGTTCAGCAGGATGCTTCTGCCCTTGCTGTAACTACAATTCTTGCTCTTGGCGGCGGGTATATGCTTCTCAGGATAATCGACACGGCGGCAAGTTATTATATGGAATCGGTAGGGCATATTATGGGTACAAGGATAGAAACGGATATGCGTCGTGATTTGTTTGCCCATCTTGAAAAACTGTCCTTTTCCTATTTTGATAATACAAAAATCGGACAGATAATGTCGCGTATAACCTCTGACCTTACAGATATAACAGAGTTTGCCCACCATGCACCGGAGGAACTTTTTATAACAACAATAAAACTTATCGTTTCATTTGCGGTGCTTTCGTCGTTTAATGTGTATCTGACCCTTATAATATTTTCCATTCTTCCCCTTATGATTTACTGTTCATATAAGTTCAACAAAATAATGAAGGAAACATTCAGGGAGTCAAGGAAACAGATAGGGGAAATCAACTCCCAGATAGAGGATAGTCTGCTTGGGGTACGTGTGGTAAAATCCTTTGCAAACGAAGAGGTCGAAAAGGAAAAGTTTGAAGAGGGTATAATAAAATATTTCAATATCAAAAAGAGGATGTACCATTGTATGGCAGGTTTCCACGGTACAAACAAACTTTTTGACGGTATTATGTATATAGCAATAGTAATTGCCGGTTCGCTGTTTCTCCGTAACGGCAAAATCACATTGGCAGATTTTACGGCATATCTTCTCTACATCAATACCCTCATAAGTTCCATCCGCAGAATAGTGCAGTTTATGGAGCAGTTCCAGAGGGGAATGACTGGTATGGAGCGTTTTTCCGATATAATGGATACACCCATCGGTATACAGGATTCCCCCGATGCCATAACCCTTGAAAAGGCAGAGGGCAACATAGAATTTAAAAACGTAACCTTCACATACGAGGCTGATAAGAGTAATGTGTTAACCGGTATAAACATCAAAATCCCCAAGGGCTCCAATATTGCGGTGGTAGGCCCGTCAGGCGGGGGTAAAACCACGCTATGTAATCTTATCCCCAGATTTTATGAAGTAACGGCGGGAGAGATACTCGTAGACGGTAAAAATATAAAGGATTACACCCAGGAGTCGCTCCGCAGAAATATAGGAATGGTACAGCAGGATGTGTATATGTTTTCCGGTACTGTTGCGGAGAATATAGAGTACGGACTCCCCGGTGCATCGAGGGCAGAAATCGAAAAGGCTGCCACTCTGGCTGGTGCCCATGAGTTTATAAGTTCACTGCCCAACGGCTATGACACCTATGTGGGTGAGAGAGGTGTCAAACTCTCGGGTGGGCAGAAGCAGAGAATAAGTATCGCAAGGGTATTTCTTAAAAATCCCCCCATACTTATCCTTGACGAAGCCACCAGCGCTCTTGATAATGAAAGCGAAAAACTCGTACAGAAATCTCTTGAAGATTTGTCAGAGGGCAGAACGACTCTTACCATTGCCCACAGACTTTCGACAATAGTAAATGCCGATACCATTTTAGTGCTTACGGAAAACGGTATAGAAGAATCCGGCAACCATGCACAACTTATGGATAAAAAAGGCATCTACCACGATTTGTATATGATGTCCCTTGCAGAGAATAAGGAGAATGCAATATGGAATGGAAACAAATAAGTATTTTTACTACCACCGAGGGTGTTGATATTGTATGCGACAGGTTGACCGATGCAGGATTTGCCGGATTTGAGATAGAGGATGAAAAGGATTTCAACGAGTTTCTGGAAAACAACACCAAATACTGGGACTTTGTAGACGAAGACCTGGTAAAATCCAAACAAGGCGAAACGTGTGTAAAACTGTATGTCGAGGCAGACGAAAATTTAACTACCGCCATTGACACCGTAAAATCCTGTATGGCAGACCTTAAAACGGAAGATGCCGAGGGTATGTTTGGCAGTTTAAGGATAGAAACCGCATCCTTTATGGAGGAGGACTGGGCGAACAACTGGAAACAGTATTTCAAACCCACAGAGGTAGGCGATAAAATACTTATCTGTCCCGAGTGGGAGGAGGTCCCCACAAGCGACCGCAAGGTATTTAAGGTAAACCCGGGTATGACCTTCGGTACGGGCACACATCACAGTACCCGTATGTGTATAGAGCATCTTGAAGGTATAGTGGGCGAAAACACTTCAATGCTTGATATCGGCTGCGGAAGCGGAATTCTCTCTATTATATCCCTTATACTGGGTGCAAAACACGCCACTGCCGTTGATATTGACGAAAACTGTGTGCACGTTGCATACGAAAATCTCGAAATGAACGGCATATCCGCTGATAAATACACGGTTTTAAGCGGGGATATTTTATCTGATGGCGAACTGTTTGACAAAATCGCCGTGCAAAAATACGATGTTGTAGCGGCAAATATTGTTGCAGATGTAATTATCGCACTGCTGCCAACTGCCGAAAAACTTGTTAAAGATGGCGGTGCGTTTGTATGCTCAGGCATTATAGATGAGCGTCTTGCAGATGTTGAGTCTGCTTTGAGCGAAAGCCATTTCAGTATAGAAAAAATCACCCATAACGGCGGTTGGTCGTCTGTTTTGTGTAAATTAGTCGAAAATTCTTGACTTATATACTGATTATTGTGTATAATTATTGATATGGAACGAGGTGTAGTATATGCATAGATTTTTTGCCGGCAGAGATGCCTTTGCCGATGGCAAGGTTTATATAGACGGCGGAGACGTTGTGCATATAACCAAAGTGTTGCGCCTCAAAGCAGGAGATTCTGTTGTTGTGTGTGACGGAGCGAGTAACGATTATCTTTGCGCCGTAGAGACGATTGATAAAAACCTTGTTACTCTGAGCATAATCGAACAGATTCCCAACGACACCGAGAGTAAGACATCAATCACTTTATATCAGGGTATTCCAAAATCCGATAAAATGGATTTTATAATCCAGAAGTGTGTGGAACTCGGTGTCAAAAAAATTGTCCCCGTAGAGACAGCCCGTATTGTGGCAAAGGTCAAAGACGGCGACAAAAAACAGATACGATGGCAAAGGATTGCTGCTGAGGCTGCCAAGCAGTGCGGCAGAGGAGTAATCCCTGAGATAGGAGATGTTCTTACCTTTGCTCAGGCGGTAGCGGTTGAGCACGAACTCAAACTTATGCCCTATGAGTGTGAGAAGGACGGATTGCTTAGCAGCGCGTTAAAAAGCGTGACCACGGGCGCCGATATAGGTATATATATAGGTCCCGAGGGTGGCTTTGATAAGGCGGAAGCCGATATGGCTGTGGATGCAGGTGTTAAAACCGTCACTCTCGGCAAACGGATACTCAGGTGTGAAACGGCAGGTCTTGCTACGGTGGCTGCTGTGATGTATGCCCTTGACGAATGGAATATATGATATTAAAGGAGACAGGCTTATTATGAGAAACAATAAAGCAAAGAATGTAAAAGAAACGCATACAAACAGACTTTTGGTGTCTGCTGCCGTATCGTTGACCCTTTTGGTGATTCTTACGCTTGTACACAGAGGACAGTATTCCAATCCTCTCTTTACAATGAATGCAACTCTGGTGTTTTCCGTTTTACTTGCCGTAGTGGCAGTGGCACTTGCCTGTGTCTGCTTCATAAAGGATAAAAAATATCTTGTTGAATATATAGCCCTGTTTGCTGTTATGGCATTTTGTTTTTATTGTGTTCACGGTGTCGGCTTTGTAGGTGCCAAACTGATGAAGTATGTAACTGCCGCTTTGCTTGGTGTGTATTTTGTTTTAACATTCATATACCACACATTCGCACCGAAATTTAAAAAATAATTCATACAAAAATTCCCCGTCTAAGACGGGGAATTTTCATTATAAAACGAAAGAGACACTATCTCGCGATAGTGTCCTTTTTATTGTGTTTTATTTTTTACTGCCTATGTTGATTAACCTTGTAGCCACGGGGCTCAATATGATGTTAGTTATAAGTTCCACTATAAAGTTTGCACCCACAAGAACGAATATCATATAATGCACCACTCCGCCGCCAAACCCTGCGGCCTGTGCCCAACCGGTTATGGTTTCCATAAAGAAGATGCTGCAACATATTAAAAATACACCTGTATTTACTATGGGGCATACAATAGCGGCCGAAATAACTGCCACATAACGGTTGCTGGATAATTTGGACACCCCCTTATATGTAAGAGCAGCCAATAAACCGCAAAGAGCACCCTTTGACAGTACCGTCACCACAGTTCCTGGTATGGTAACTGCAAGAAACGCCGCCGCGTCACCGCTTAAAATAACTGCCGCACCAAACACCAGTCCCAGCCAGGTAGCCACTGCTGTTCCGCAGGTTGCTGCACCTATTACGATAGGAATCAGCACCAAAGAAATGGAGAACGGGCCGAGGCGTATAAAACTGCCCATAAATTGGAGCAATACCACAAGCGCGGTAAGAATTGCACCAAGCACCAGCGTTCTTGTTGATGATGTTGCTTTGTTCATAAAAATTCCTCCTTGCTGTCGTTCACATAAGTGATACAACGCATAATTTATTAACACGTCTGTTTAAACAGTCGTATTTTTATTATATATGGTATATAAACCCTTCAATATAAGGTGGTCGTCGATAGTAATTTTGTTTTTGCAGTAGGGGATAATAAAACCTGCGATTCCGCCGGTTGCGATAATATCAAGGTCGCCGTACTCCTCTTTGATACGGCAGAGCATACCGTCTATAAGACTTGCATTTCCGAACACCACACCCGATTGCATAGCATCTATGGTGTTTTTACCGACAACCGAGCGGGGGGCATCAAGACTTATCTGGGGCAGTTGGGCAGTACCGCCCGAAAGTGCCGCAATACCGAGTTCCACACCGGGGATTATGGAAACCCCCAAAAACGCCCCGTTTTTATCTATAATGGAAATCTTGGTGGCAGTACCCATATCAATTATAATTGCAGGTGCCTTGTGGTAATTGTATGCAGCCACTGCCGTACATACAAGGTCTGCACCCACCTGGGCAGGGTTGTCCACAAGCAGATTGATGCCGGTTTTAACTCCTGGTCCTACCAAAAGCGGTGAAATCCCGTATATCTTTAAAATCGCCTTGCTTATTATTTTGTTGAGGGGCGGAACAACCGATGATATGATTGCACCCTTGACTTCCGCTGTCCTTATGTGGTTGAGGGCAACAATGTTTCTTATAATAACCGCGTATTCGTCCTCTGTTTTTTTAACATCAGTGGCAATGCGGGAAACAAAGCAGAGTTCCTCGTTCATAAAACCGCCAATCACAATATTTGTGTTGCCAATATCAACAGTTAAAATCATATCGGTCCCCTCCGTCAGTATCTGTTGCCGATGCGTTCGCATCTTTTCGTAGATTATAACACGAAACTATCATAATATCAAGACTTTTTGAGGGCAACAATCTTCTCGGCGATTTTTTTGAATGCAGGGGCACAGGAAGCGTTTCCGCCCCTGCCGTTTTCCGACATAACCGCAAGAGCATACTTTGGGGATTCATAAGGGAAAAACCCTATAAACCAGCCTTGTACCATATACCCGTCTTCTGTGTGCCAACCTGTTTCGGCACTGCCGGTTTTTCCGGCGATTTTAACGGTTTCGCTCATAGCATTTGAGCCGGTGCCCTCTTCTGTGGCGGTAAGCATCATATCACATATCCTGTCGGCAGTTTCGCGTGATATTACACGTTTTTCCTGCTTTTTGCGGTAATTTTTTATTTTACTCCCGTCGGCATATACAATAGAGTCCACCAGATTAACGTGCTTTGATATACCCCCGTTTGCCACGGTGCATACAATCTTTGCCGCTTGCAGAGGCGTAATCATAATCTCTCCCTGGCCGATGGAGAGGTTTGCGGCTTCCGACTGAGAATGTGCAAGATGCCGCGGTACGTTGCCGCAGTTTTCCGTAATCACCCCGTCTAAAAGACGTGAACCCATACCGAAAGAAAACGCGTAATCACAAATCTTGTCAGAGCCCAGCGCGATGCCCGTTTCGTAAAAGGCACAGTTGCATGATGCGGAAAAAGCCCCGTCAAAGTTGAGCGGTCCGTGTCCCTCTCTTTTGTGACACAGAAAATCAATCCCGTCGCATTTAAGTGCACCTGCGCAAAAATATTCGTCTTTAACCAAACCCTCCTCCAATGCCGCCGCGGCGGTTACAATCTTAAAAATACTACCCGCGTTGTAGGGAGCAACAGCACGGTTTAAAAGTTCCGTATCCCCCGATATAATATATTCACTTATGCTGCCCCTGTTATAGTCGGGTCTGCTTGTCATGGCAAGAACATCAAAGGTATCAATATCCATAACCACCGCCGCACCCTTTATATTTTCCTCGTCAAGCACACTTTCCGTTATTTTCTGAATATGATAATCAAGGGTGAGTTTTATAAATGTGCTTTTTTTGCTGTATGAGTCAATAGCGCGAAAGTTAGGGATGGTGTTGCCGGTGGCGTCTACCAGTGAGGGCGAATACCCACCGCCACCTGATATTTCACTGTCAAGCCCCTTTTCTATTCCACTTGCGCCGGAGCCGTCTGCGGCAATATAGCCTATCACATGGGATGCAAGGGGAGGCTCAGTATAACGTGAACCGCCAACATCTGTACTTTCTGCGGTAAAGGGAATCATATTTTTGTCTGTTATTGAGGCACGGTTTTTGCTGCTGACTGAATCTGCTGTGCGTTGCTGTGCCGCCATACTCGAATATTTACTCCCCTTAAACACAGATATATTTGCAACATTAAATGTAAGAATCGCCAGTGGCAGAATAAATATGAGCAAAAATTGTTCGGGACGTTTTATGGTGCATCACTCCTTTATAAAACGTAGTTTCCCTTATTTTTAAAACTTTATGCCGGGAGGGGTTTTTGTGACAAAAAAATACCGCACTATGAAATTCGGCAAACCGTATAAACTGTACATAATGCCCTCCGCCAGAAGAAAAATCAACAGGCGGTGCGGGATTTTCCTTGCGGTTGTGTCGGTTATTTATGTTGTCTGCGCTGCTGCCGCAGGTTTTAACAGTGTAATAGAAAAAATGTCCGTTAAACTTTTGGAGGTAAATGCCACCCGTATAATAAATACTGCCATATCCGACAGCCTCGCAAGGGATTTTGATTACAGTAAACTTGTAAATATTACATACTCTCCGCAGGGGGAGATAGCCTCGGTTTCGGCGGATACGGGGGAGATGAACAGGTTAAAATCCACCATTACCCTTGATATTTTAAACGCCATAGAAAAAAGCGGAGAAAAAAGTTATTCCGTCCCCCTTGGTAATCTTACGGAGATAATATTGTTCTCGGGCATAGGCCCTGATATCCGCTTTAATATTCTGCCCTACGGAGCAGCCACGGTGGATTTCCGTAACGGATTTACCTCTGCGGGAGTCAACCAGACACTCCACGAGGTTTATATTGATATTACGGCAGATCTATACGCGGTTTCACCTGTTTCAAAGGTGTGTGCCACCGTAACCACCTCCGTAATGGCAGCCCGTACCGTTATCGTGGGCGAGGTCCCTCATCTGTTTGCGGGGAATGTGAGGTAATAAAAAGGGTTGATTTTTTGGCGTTTGTATGATATAATATCATCTGTATGGCAACTGATAAGTTACAAAAATGTTAAAAAACTATTACGAATTTTACATATTTTAGGATAAGCAGATATAGAATATTACAAAAGAAGGTGAAAAAATGCGATTCATCAAAGTCAACTCAACAAAGGCAAACACCGACACTGTAAAAACTGATAAAAACTGCGGTTTATCTTCGGTTAATGCAGCAGAGAACCACAATTTAAAAGAAAATGTAAATACTATGCCGGGCATCAAAACACTGTCAGAGTTCCCCAAGAATTTGAATAAGTGTAAGTTGTATCGCAGATTTTTCGGTAAACATTTTGTTAAAGACGCGATATCTTCAATTTTTAAAAGGTTTGACAGTCCGGATAAAAGAAAAGTTGCCCCTTTTGCCGGTGCCTTTTTCGCTTTTGTACTGGTGATTTTGTTTAATATGTGTTTTTCTTTCGGTTACAATGTGTTTTTGCAGGGTGCCGATATGGGCTGTGTTCCCGACAAGGAATATGCAACCCTTTGTATTGATGAAATCAACACGGAATTTGCGGAGTATGTAAGCGGTGAGAATATTATATCGGGTACAGTGTCTTATGCTCCCGTTATAATAAGGAAAAACGCTTTTACGGATAAAGATACTTTTAAAGAGAATATAAAGGCGACATCCTATGCCATGACAAAGGCGTATTCGGTAAAGATTAACGGTAAGGTGTTCGTTGCTTTTGAAACCCGTGAGGATGCGGACTCAGTTATAGCCTCTGTGCTTGGCAGTTATAAGACTGATGAAAATACATCCGTTTCTTTTGGTGAAAAGGTTGAGGTCGTAAATCAGTATGTACCTTCTGTACTGCTGTTTTCTGCCGACATTGCCGCCGAGAGAATTGACACCCATACAACAGTGCTCTCTTCCGATACTGTAAGTTATGAAGAAACTGTTCCTTTTGAAGAAGAGGTAACACAGGACAGCACCATGTATGAGGGCAGCGAAAAAGTACTTCGTGCCGGTACAAACGGTACCACTGTAATTACCGAGGTAATTGAACGCCGAGACGGTGAGATAGTAAACCGCGAGGTGGTAGAGGCTGTGGTTGCCAAAGAACCCACTATGCAGTTACGTGCAGTAGGAACAAAAGAGCGTCCCAACTATGTGGGTACAGGTTCATTTATCCGTCCCTACTACGGGCAGATAAGTTCCCGCTTCGGTTCAAGACGTTCAGGTACACATACCGGTGTTGATTTCTGCGGCAGAGCGGGAGACCCCATTTCAGCAGCGGATTCCGGCAGAGTTATTTTTGCCGGATGGAGCGGCGGCTACGGAAATGTTGTCAAGATAGACCATAATAACGGCTATGTAACCTATTATGCTCATTGCCAGAATCTTTATGTCAGCGAAGGCGATGTAGTTAAAAAAGGTCAGACTATTGCATCGGTTGGCAGCACAGGTAACAGTACAGGTCCGCATTTGCATTTTGAAGTACGTTATAACGATGAAATTCAAAACCCAATGAATTATGTAGATTAAAAGGAGAATACTTATGAAAAAGAATGTAGTAAAATTTGCAACAGAGTTCAAACATTTTATTGCAAGAGGCAATGTAATTGATCTGGCAGTCGGTGTTGTAGTCGGCACTGCCTTTACGGCGATTGTAAATTCGCTGGTAAAAGATGTTATAATGCCTTTTGTCGGCTGGTTGATCGGCGGAATGGATTTTTCCCAGTTTGTGTGGACTCTCCCCGTAAAAGGTGCAGATGTTGAGCCGGTACAGATTATGTACGGTAACTTTATAAATCAGGTAATCAATTTTCTGATTCTCGCTTTTGTTGTGTTCCTGTTTATAAAACTCCTTGGCACAATGAAGCGTAAAGAGGAAGAAAAACCTGCCGAACCGGAGAAGCCCTCCGAGGAAGTTCAACTTCTTACTGAAATCCGCGATTTGCTTAAAAAGTAATTACATACAACAAAACCTTCCATCACATGTATGGAAGGTTTTTTTATTGACTTTTAGGCTGATAAGATATAAAATTAAGTCATGAGGTGTATTTATGAAAAAACTTATAAAAACAATTATTCTGGCAGTGGTATGCCTTATGCTGATAATTTTCACATTTGATTTTATATCCGATGTTTTCGGCGGCAGTGGTACGGAGGTGGATATTTCCGTTCCCGACGGTGCAACGGGCGGTCAGGTAGCACAACTTCTTAAAGAGGAAGGCGCTGTTGAACACCCCACTTTTTTTAAGATTTATTCTACCCTGACGGGCAGTAATACAAAATACAGGAGTGGAGATTTTGCCGTCAATACGGGGGATTCGTATGCTAAAATCCTAAAAATTATGACAGGCAATCCCAACTCCGGCAAGAACACCGTTAAAATCACAATACCCGAAGGCTTTGAGGTTGAGCGCATAGCCGATGCTTTTGATAAGGCGGGAGTGACACCAAGAGAAGAGTTTCTGGCGGCGGCATCGACAGACGAGTACGACTTTGAGTTTTTAAAGGATATAAAAAATAAATCCCAACGTAAATATGTATTGGAGGGCTACCTGTTCCCCGACACATATACGTTCAGTAAAAACACACCGGCAAAAACTGTTGTGGAGACCATGCTTAAAGAATTTGAGCAGGTAATGTCAAAGTACCCCACAGACAATATTGACCAAACAGTTATACTGGCATCAATCATTGAACGTGAGGCACTCGGTGACTCTGACAGACACAAGGTGTCATCTGTTTTTCATAACAGATTAAATAGAAGCGATTATCTTTCCAGATTGCAGTCCTGTGCAACTGTACAGTATATTTTAGGTGAGCGTAAAGCAGTGCTTTCCGAGGCGGACACACAGATTGAGTCGCCTTATAACACCTACATTCATCCGGGGCTTCCGGCAGGACCCATAGCCAACCCCGGTGAGGCTGCTATTGAAGCCGCGCTCAATCCTGCGGAAACGGAATATCTTTATTTCGGACTTAACAAAAACGGCGAGCATGCTTTCTCAAAGACATACGAGGAGCATTTGCGTCTAACCAGATAGGAGTGAGATTATGCTTAATGAAATAGGCAAATCAGCCAAGGTGGCATCACGAATCCTTGCCGCTGCGAGTACAGTGTCTAAAAACACTGCTTTAAAGTATATTGCAGAGGACATCGTAAAGTATGCTGACAAGATTCTCTCTGCCAATAAACTTGATATTGAAAATGCCGTTGCCAACGGTATGAGTAAGGCTATGACAGACCGTCTTACTCTTACAAAAGAGCGAATCGGCGCCATAGCCGAGGGGGTACTCAAAATCTGTGACTTGCCCGATCCAATAGGCGAGGTAGTGGGTGCTGCAAAAAGACCTAACGGTTTGCAGATAGCCAAAAGACGAGTACCGCTTGGAGTTATTGCGGTTATTTATGAATCACGCCCCAATGTTACGGTGGACACTGCTGTACTTTGTATAAAATCTTCCAATGCCTGTATTCTCCGCGGCGGCAAAGAGGCGTTCAACTCAAATGTCGCCATCGCAGATATTATGAGGGCGGCAGTTTCAAGGGCAGGTTTGCCCGAGGGGACTGTTGAACTGATACGCGATACTTCAAGGGATACCGCCACAGAACTTATGCATCTTAACGAATATGTTGATGTGCTTATCCCAAGGGGCGGTGCAGGGCTTATCAATACAGTTGTTCAAAACGCCACTGTGCCTGTAATCCAGACGGGAGTGGGGAATTGCCATATATTTGTTGATAAAGGCTGCGATATTGATATGGCGGTTAAAATTCTCATAAACGCCAAGACAAGTCGCCCATCGGTTTGTAATGCGGCAGAGACCCTGCTTGTTCATAAAGATATCGGCGACGAGTTTTATGATAGAGCATCACGGGCTCTTGCGGAGCACAATGTAGAAGTCAGGGCTTGTCCTGTAAGTATATCAAAATTCAGCGGAGCCGTTCCCGCAACTGAAACCGACTGGGAAACGGAGTATAACGACTATATTCTGGCAGTCAAGGTTGTAGACGGTATCGACGAGGCAATAGAGCATATTGAAAAGTACGGGACAGGACACTCTGAGTGTATCGTTACGGAAAATTATACAAACGCAAATTATTTTCAGGACAGAGTCGATGCCGCGGCGGTGTATGTCAATGCATCCACCCGCTTTACTGACGGCTTTGAGTTCGGCTTTGGTGCGGAAATCGGCATCAGCACACAGAAGATGCACGCCCGGGGACCAATGGGACTTGCAGAACTCACCACTGTTAAATATGTAATCACCGGAAACGGGCAGATTCGGTAAATTTGGAATAAGGAGGCATTTGTATGGAAATGTATATTGTATGGGCAGCATTGTTTATTGTTTTGTGTATAGTAGAGGTTAATACGGCGAATCTTGTTACAATATGGTTTGCGCTTGGTGCGTTGGTTACCCTTATAGCGGTATCTTTCGGGTTGCCTCCGGCGTGGCAGATTCCGTTGTTTATAATTTCTTCTGTACTGTTTTTGGCGCTTACACGTCCGCTTATAAAAAAGAAACTCACCCCCGGTAAAGAGAAAACCAATGCAGACAGACTCATAGGCAAAACAGCAACAGTAAACGAGGATATCACCCCAGACAAGTTTGCCGGTACAGTAACGATAGGCGGACAGGTGTGGTCTGCTGTTGCGTCCGACGGGGAGATTATTGAATCGGGTGAGCAGGTTACGGTTGAGGCCATTGACGGAGTTAAACTTGTTGTTTCCAAGAAAACAACTGTAAATATTTAAGGAGGGAAAAGATATGTTGTTTATTTTGATTGTTGCATTACTTGCTATTATTGTTATAGCAAACATTAAGATTGTACCCCAGTCTTATGCTGTGGTAGTAGAGCGGTTAGGTGCATACCAGAGCACATGGGATGTGGGACTGCACGTTAAAATCCCCTTTATTGATAAGGCAGGCAGAGCGATATCTCTAAAAGAGCAGGTAGTGGATTTTGCTCCTCAGCCGGTTATCACAAAGGATAATGTTACAATGAAGATTGACACTGTTGTGTATTTCCAGATAACAGACCCCAAACTCTATACCTATGGTGTAGAAAGACCTATGATGGCGATAGAGAACCTTACGGCGACCACATTGAGAAATATTGTAGGCGATCTTGAACTTGACGAAACACTCACAAGCCGTGATACGGTAAATACAAAGATGCGTTCAATTCTTGATGAAGCCACCGACCCCTGGGGAATTAAGGTGAACAGGGTGGAACTTAAAAACATTCTTCCCCCGTCAGAGATTCAGGACGCGATGGAGCGTCAGATGAAGGCAGAACGTGAACGCCGCGAACTTATTCTTAAAGCGGAAGGCGAGAAAAAATCAGCAATTCTTGTGGCAGAGGGTGAAAAAGAGGCGGCAATTCTCCGTGCAGAAGCGAAGAAAGAAGCGCACATCCGCGAGGCAGAGGGTGAAGCACGTGCTATACTCGATGTGCAGACTGCTATTGCAGAAGGTCTTAAAAAACTTAATGAAGCCAATCCAACAGAGGCGGTTGTTGCCTTAAAGAGCCTCGAAGCCTTTGAAAAGGCGGCAGACGGAAAAGCAACCAAGATAATAATCCCCAGCAATATTCAGGGTATAGCAGGTCTTGCAACTTCTCTCAAAGAACTTTTAACAGAGACAAAGGAATAATTATATTTTTGCAGTTAAAAAAGGATGGTCAACCGACCATCCTTTTTTAATTGATTTGATTTTAAGATTATCTCTGTACTCTGCCGGAGCCGTCGCCGCCCATAAGGTTTTTAACCTCGCTGACGGAAACCAAGTTAAAGTCGCCTTCGATTGTGTGTTTAAGGCAAGATGCAGCAACTGCGAACTCGATTGTATCCTGCATTGAATATCCTTCAAGCATAGCGTAGATAAGACCGCCGCCAAAGGAGTCACCGCCGCCTACGCGGTCAACGATGTTGATGTTGTATTTCTTGGATTTGTAGAAATCCTTGCCGTCGTAGAGGAGCGCTGCCCAGTTGTTAACTGATGCAGAGATGCTTTCGCGGAGTGTGATTGCAACATTTTTGAAGCCGAATCTTTCAACCAACTGTTTGCAAACATCTTTGTAACCCTCGTCAGAGAGTGTGCCGCCGGTGATATCTGTGCCTGATGCCTTGATGCCAAATACCTTTTCAGCATCTTCTTCGTTGGCGATAAGCACATCAACATACTGCATAAGTTCAGCCATAACCTTTCCGGCTTTCTCGGATGTCCAGAGTTTTTTGCGGAAGTTAAGGTCGCAACTTACTTTAACGCCCAGCTCCTTTGCTTTCTTACAAGCCGCCAGGCAAACTGCGGTGCAGTCGTCGGAAACTGCGGGAGTGATACCTGTGAAGTGGAACCACTCTGCACCTGCAAAGATTTCATCCCAGTTAAAGTCTGTGGGCTGAGCAGTTGAGATAGAGGAATGAGCACGGTCATATACAACGTTTGATGCTCTCTGTGAAGCACCCTTTTCTACAAAGTAGATGCCCAGTCTTTCGCCCTTGCGTGATATGTAGTCAGTTTTAACACTGTGTTTTTTAAGTGTTGCAATACAAGCATCACCGATAGGATTTGCAGGGATTGCGGATACAAAGTACGCATCGTGACCGTAGTTTGCAAGAGATACAGCCACGTTGGCTTCGCCGCCGCCGTACTCTACATCAAAACTCTGTGCCTGAATGTATCTTTTGTAGCCGGGAGTTTGAAGGCGGAGCATAATCTCGCCTAATGTAACAACTTTTGCCATTTTTAATGCCTCCAAGTTATAAATAAATTATTGTCTTGCCTTTTTGATATTTTCTACAAACTTTTTGGCTGTTTCAGTTATAAGTTTGTAGTCGCCTGTCTTGGCACCTGCGGTAAGAGCACTACCCGCACCTACTGCCACAACACCTGCGTTGAACCACTGCTCAACATTGTCAACATTAACACCGCCGGTGGGCATAATGTTTGCCTGGGGGATAGGGCCTTTGATAGCCTTAACCATACCGGGGCCGAATGCTTCGCCGGGGAACAGTTTGATAATATCGCAACCCAACTCCAAAGCGGTGATGACATCTTTCAAAGTCATAACGCCGGGCATACAGGGGATAGCATAGCGGTTGCAAAGTTTGATTGTATCCTCGTCCAAGGCGGGGCTTACTACGTATTCAGCACCCGAGAGTATGGCAATTCTTGCGGTTTCGGCATCGAGAACGGTACCTGCACCGAGGATGATTTCGCCGTTTTTGTAGTAGTTTGCCAATTCTTCAATAACCTTGTGAGCGCCGGGTACGGTAAAGGTAATCTCAACCGCGGGTACGCCGCCTTCGATACATGCATCGGTAATACGTTTGGCTTTGTCCGCACTTTCGGCGCGTACAACAGCAACTATACCTGTATCGGTGATTTTTGTTATAATCTGTTGCTTTTTGCTCATCATATATCTTCCTTTCCTGGATAACATTTTATAAAAATATTATATCACAGCATTTTCTGTTAATCAACAAAAAAATCATAAAATTGTAAACAAAAAAAGGCTATTGCCAACAATCGGTATATAATGTATAATAATAACGATTGAAATATTATAGGCAGAAAGGATGCTGAATATGAAAAGAACATTATCGCTTTTATTGGCAATGATAATGGTTTTGTCTGTATTTGCTATTGCCGGATGCGGTAAAAAAGCAACCGAGACAGATAATCCCGTATCAGAAGAATTTGTTGAGGAGGCACCTGAAAAGGTTGAAACTCCCGCTGATTCAACCGCCGAAGAGGCTGCAAAGGAGGAAGTAGCGGTGGAAAAAGAAGAATCCGCAAAGGAGCCTGAAAAATCCGAGGCTACAAAACCTGCAACCAAACCCGTTGCAACCAAACCTGTTGCAACCAAACCTGTTGCAACCAAACCTGCGCAGACAACTCCTGCCGTAACCACACCCGTGGCGACAGCACCTGTGGAAACAACACCCGTTGTTACTCCCGAAGCACCTGTTGAGGAGGAACCTGCTGAACCGGAAGTAATTTATACAAAAGACGGATACCTCGGCATATATCCTATTATTCAGGAACTTGACAATATCAAGATGGTAGAGGATATGGTAGAGATGTCCGACGGTGTGCGTCTCTACACCCGTTATGTATATCCCAAAGTTGACGGCAAAGTTCCCGATAAACTTCCAATAATTTTTGAAAGAACACCCTACGACCATGACCAGAAGGGTAAGAATCACCCCATAAAGAACTATGAGACCAGTGTTTATCCCAATAGCGGATATCTTTTGGTATATCAGAATGGCCGTGGCACAGGCAACTCCGAAGGCGACCACACTCCCTATGCAGAGCGTGAAGGCCTTGACGGATATGAGACCTTGGAGCATTTGCGCACACTTCCCCAGTATAATGGTGAGATATTCTTAAAGGGACATAGTTACCATGCTACATCACACTATTTGTACCTTGATAAGGAAGGGGCAGACCTTTCCGACATCAAAGGCGCAGTATTCCAGATCCAGACCGACAGAATGCTTTACCGTGACTTCCGTTACGGCGCAAACTATTCACTCAGCGGACTCCGCTTTATGCTCGGAGACCTTATGAAGAGGACATATCCCGGTATGGAAAAACTTGCTGAAAAAGCAAATACGAGACCATACAGAGATTTCACCAAGAGAGCAACCGGCGAGGATATCCCCGAACTTATCGAATGGTACTATCACGATAAAGAAGACGATTATTGGAGAAGCCGTCCCGGATATTATGCTGCAGAGCATATTACATTCCCCGTACTCTTTATGGAGGGCTGGTACGATTATTATGTAAACGGAATGTTCTCTATGTGGGAGAGACTCCCTGCTGAGACAAGGGCAAAATCTGCTTTTGTTGTAGGCCCTTGGGAACACGGCACAACAGTTAAAAAGGAATGGGATTTCCAGCCGGAACACAGCAGTTATACCAAATATTTCGGCGCACCCAATACCTATGTTGCGTGGTATGATTCCATCCGCAAGGGTGAGACCTATCCTTATGTTGAACTTGGCAAGGTTACATACCATTCTTTGAACGGCGATAAGTGGACAACAAACGTGGCACCCTGGGATTCAAAAGCCGGAACAAAGAAGTTCTACTTTAACGATAACTTTACCCTTACAGAAGAGGCAGCCACAGAGGAACTTTCACATACATATAAGTATGACCCTGAAAACATCGAGCACACATTCACCTACACACCCAGAAAGGAACACGAGGCAAACTCAGTTCACAATATCAAGAGTTTCACCACCGCAGCATTTACAGAGGAAACAGACTTCTACGGCAAACCGAATTTCAAGATAGACGTAAGTTCTGACTGTGAGGATACCTCCTTCAACGCACGACTCTATTATGTAAAAGAAAACGGCGATACAATCATGCTCACCCACACCGCGGCAACACTGTCATATTTCTATCCTGACTATAAGCCCGGCGATAAGGTTACTCTCGATATCACATTCCCCTATACTGCATTTACAATCAAAGAGGGCGAAAAAATCAGAGTTGACGTATCATCCTACGGTGTAGCTTCCGGCGGACTTTCATACATTCCTCACTCCAACACAAGAGGACACTGGGCAGAGGTTACAGAGACAAAGGTTGCAAACAACACAATTTATCTTAAAGACTCATATATCGAATTGCCCTTGTCAGATGCACCCGACATCCCCCCTGTAACACAGTAATAATCAAAAACAAAACTCCGAGATGAATTTCATCTCGGAGTTTTTTGTTGCTTAAAATTTTAAGAATTAAAACAGTGTTAACTGGTCTGCTCCCGAATCTTCGGGTTTGAGGTAATATCCCGTAGCAGGGATGTTTTTTGTTTTGTAATAGTCGGGGTTTTCAAAGGTAACATCCGAAAGCAGTTCAACTTTTACAAGTTTGCTCTTTTTCTTCATATTCATAACCGCCACGCCCTGAGAGTCTTTTGTTGTTTTTACGGCGATTGCGCCTGTGTTGAATATAAGGATTTTGTCAAGGTCTGTGTATGCCACAAGGTCGGTATCCTCTTTTAAGAAGCGCACATCAGCCAGAGGCGATTTTCCGCTGTAAGCATTGATAAGTTTTTTGCGGTTTGTTTTGGTTTCATAACTTTTAAGACTGATTTTGGCAGACTTGCCGTTTTCAAAGGTGTAGAATATAAAGCCTTCATAATCGAGAGTGGCTATTGCATACAGTATGTGCTCGTCTTTTTCCATCTGTATAAGGTTTGGAACAAAATGCCCCCAGTCACTCGCTTTACAGTCGGGAATATCGCTGATTTTGATTTTGTATGCATTTTGCATATCACTGAGCAGTATCAGGTCTGCACGGTTAGTGGTATCTTGCTCAACTATCATAGAGTCGTTTTCTTTAAGTTTCTGTGCAGATGCACTGCGCAGAGAAACAAAAGAAATCTTTTTAAGGTATCCGTCTTTTGTGAGGAAGATTTTAAGGTTGTAATCCTCAATCATTTCCTCTTCTTTAAATACCTGTATTTCCTCGTCGGAGATTATCTCGGTACGGCGGTCAACACCGTACTTTTTGCTGATTTCTTTAAGTTCAGAGATAATAATTTTGCGGATTTCGCCGTCGTTGCCGAGAACGAAACTCAAACGGTCAAGTTCCTTTTCCAGATCCTCAATCTCGGCAGTGCGCTTTAAGATGTATTCTTTGTTGATGTTGCGGAGTTTGATCTCCGCTACAAAGTCTGCCTGAATCTCGTCAATACCGAATCCCGACATAAGGTTTGGTATTACGTCAGCCTCTTTTTCAGTCTCGCGTATGATTTTAACTGCCTTGTCAATGTCGAGCAGTATCTTCTGCAATCCTTCCAAAAGATGCAGTTTGTGGGTGAGTTTGTTTAAGTCGAATTTGATTTTACGCTTTATACAGCCCATACGGAACTCGGTCCAGTGCTGCAAAATCTCACGAACACCCATAACTTTCGGAGTCTGCCCGATTAGTATGTTGAAGTTGCAACTGAAAGAATCTTCCAGCGGAGTCATTTTGAATAACTTTGACATCAACTTGTCACAGTCGGTGCTCTTTTTGACATCGAGAGTAATTTTAAGACCGTTAAGGTCAGTTTCGTCACGCAGGTCGGTAATTTCTTTTACTTTACCCGACTTTATAAGGTCAATGATTTTGTCAATAATGGCTTCCGAAGTGGTACTGTACGGGATTTCGTATATCTCGATACAACTGTTTTTCTTGTCAACTCTGTATTTACTGCGAATCCTGAAACTGCCCTTGCCTGTTTCGTAAATGCTTCTTAAAGTAGCCTCGTTGTATATAAGACTTCCGCCCGTGGTAAAGTCAGGGGCAAGGAGTGTTTTCATAATGTCGCAGTTGGGATTTTTAAGATATGCAATGGTGGTGTCGCACACTTCTTTAAGGTTAAAAGAGCAGATACAACTTGCCATACCAACCGCAATACCCTGATTGGGATTAACCAGTATATTGGGGAAAGTTACGGGCAGCAGTACAGGCTCTTTCATAGTACCGTCGTAGTTGTCTGTAAAGTCAACGGTGTTTTTGTCGATATCTTTAAAAATCTCTCTTGCAAACTCGTCAAGTTTAACCTCTGTATAACGTGACGCGGCATAAGCCATATCACGGGAGTAGTGCTTTGCAAAGTTACCCTTTGAATCCACAAAGGGGTGGAGCAGCGCATCGTTACCACGGGTAAGACGCACCATGGTTTCGTAGATTGCGCCGTCACCGTGGGGGTTAAGTTGCATAGTTCTTCCCACAACGTTTGCGGATTTCATTTTGTTGCCGGTTAAAAGATTCATTTTATACATAGTGTATAAAAGTTTTCTGTGCGACGGCTTGAACCCGTCAATCTCGGGGATAGCACGGGATATTATAACACTCATTGCATACGGCATATAGTTTTCCGTAAGAGTGCTGGTTATTTTCTGGTCTATACTCAATTCAAATCACTCCCTTCATCAACTGAGGTCAAGCATTTCAAGATATTTGTATCCGTTGTCGGCGATATATTCTTTTCGTGATGAAAGATCGTCGCCCAGGAGGATATCAAACATTCTCGATGTTGCCTCTGCCTCTTCGCTGACTACTTTAATCAGTCGCCTTGTTTCGGGGTTCATGGTGGTTTTCCACATCATTTCCGGCTCGTTTTCGCCCAGACCCTTGGACCTCTGTATACTGCACTTGTTGCCGAAGGTGGCAAGTATGTCTGCCTTTTCCTTTTCGTTGTAGGCAAAGCGCACCTCGTCTTTGTAGGTAAGTTCAAACAGAGGCGATTCTGCTATATACACCTTGCCCTCGTCAATGAGAGTAGGCACAAGGCGGTAGAGCATAGTAAGAATAAGTGTCCGTATCTGGAATCCGTCGACGTCGGCGTCGGTACAGATTATAATCTTGTCCCAGCGCAGGTTGTTTATGTCAAAATTAGATATGTTTTTGTTGTGCTTTGAAGAAATCTCAACACCGCAACCCAAAACTTTGAGCAAATCCACTATAATATCACTTTTAAATATCTTGTCGTAATCTGCTTTAAGACAGTTAAGTATTTTACCCCTTACCGGCATAATCGCCTGGAACTCACTGTCTCTGCCCATTTTACACGAACCCAATGCAGAGTCGCCCTCTACGATATATACTTCTCTTTTTGTAATATCCTTGGTACGGCAATCCACAAACTTCTGTACTCTGTTGGTAACGTCAATGGAGCCGCTGAGTTTTTTTGCTATGTTGACTCTTGCTTTTTCGGCGTGTTCGCGGCTGCGCTTGTTGACAAGTACCTGGTCTGCAATCTTGTCAGCCTCTACTTTGTTCTCTATAAAATACAGTTCAAGTTCGTGCCTTAAAAAGTCTATCATAGCCTCGGCTATGAACTTGTTAGTGATGGCTTTTTTGGTCTGGTTTTCATAACTCGTTTCCGTAGAGAAAGAGTTGGAAACAAGTATAAGACAGTCCTTAACGTCGTTAAAACTGATTTTACCTTCGTTTTTTACATACTTGTTGTTTTGCTTGATGTACTGGTCAATAGCGTATACAAAAGCATTTGAAACCGCCTTGTCGGGTGAACCCCCGTGCTCTAAGAAACTTGAATTGTGGTAGTATTCCAAAAGATTCGCTTTGTTTGAAAAACAAAAAGCAAAAGACATCTTTACTTTGTATTCGGGCTTGTCCTCTCTGTCACGGCCTCTGCGCTCTGCCTCACAATATTTGACGTCTGTAAGAGATTGCTCCCCGCCGACTTCTTTAACGTAGTCGACAATGCCGTTTTCATAAACGAATTCTTTTTCTTCAAACCTGCCGTGCTCGATTTCGTTTTTGAATTTAAAAACAAGACCTTTGTTTACGATAGCCTGTTTTTTCAGCACATTTTCAAAGTATTCGGTGCTGATGTTGATATCGGTAAAAACATCTAAATCAGGCCGCCATTTGATGCGTGTCATAGTGTGTTTGTAGTTGTACTTTTCCTTTTTAAGACCGCCTATGTTCTCACCCTTTTCAAAGTGGAGTTCATATTTGCAATCGTCGCGGTATACGGTAACATCCATATACTCGGAAGCGTACTGTGTAGCACAGGCACCAAGACCGTTAAGACCAAGGCTGTACTCGTAGTTGTCGCCCTCGTTGTTTTTGTACTTGCCACCTGCATACAGTTCGCAGAATACAAGTTCCCAGTTGTATCTGTTTTCTATGGGGTTAAAATCAACGGGAATACCTCTGCCCCTGTCGGTGACTTCAATGGATTTATCTAAAAATCTCTTAACCTCAATAACATTGCCGAATCCCTCACGGGCCTCGTCAATGGAGTTTGACAGTATTTCAAAAACAGCATGTTCACAGCCCTCTAATCCGTCAGAGCCGAAAATTACCGCCGGTTTAAGTCTTACACGGTCAGCACCTTTGAGCATCGAAATACTTTCGTTTGTGTACTGCTTTTTAGACATTTGCGCACCTCTTTATCAAAAAGTGTAAATAACTGTATTTTGTGTCATTGTTATTAAATATACCCATTATATTGTAGTATATTTTTTTGTTTTTGTCAAATTTATATTTATAAAAATGCTTGTAAAATAGTAAAATGAAATGTATAATAAAACCATACGGGAGGTATGTAAAATGGAAAATAAAGTATATACTATGGAAATTGCAGGATTAAAAAGAGACCTGCCCCTTTGCAAAGTATCAGATGAATTGTATATAGCAGGTTTTGTAATGTTCGGCGATGTGGAGATTACTGTGGCGTGTGCAAGAGAACTTTTAAAACTTGCTCCCGAGTATGATATTATGATTACCGCAGAATCCAAGGGAATCCCGCTTATCTATGAAATGGCGCGTCAGTCGGGTGCGGATAATTATATTCTTGCCCGTAAAGGCCCCAAGGTGTATATGGGCGAAGTTGTAACTGTTACGGTAAATTCCATAACCACTTTAAGTCAGCAGATGCTGTGCCTTGGCAAAGCAGATGCGGATGCTATGCGGGGTAAACGCGTACTTATAGTTGACGATGTCATCAGCACCGGAGCGTCCCTTGCGGCGCTCACAAAACTTGTAGAGGAGTGCGGCGGTAACATTGTAGGTAAAATGGCAGTTCTTGCAGAGGGCGATGCCATTGAACGTAAAGATATAATAGCCCTTGCTCCCTTGCCGGTATTTAATCCCGACGGAACAGTCAAGGAGTGATATTGCCTTCGGCAGATTGAGACAAACAAAAACCATCAGTGGTTTCACTGATGGTTTTTAATTTTATAAAATATCTATACCGGCTTCTTTGCCTGTACGCAGAGTGTTTGAATCCCATACAGAAACCTGTACTTCGCCGATGTGGGCTTTGCCGAGGATAAGCATACAAAGTCTTGACTGACCGATTCCTCCGCCGATAGATAAGGGGAGAGTATCGTCAAGGAGCATTTTGTGGAAGGGAAGATTTTTCCTGTCTTCCGCGTCAGCCTCTTTAAGTTGACGGAGCAGAGCATCTTTGTCAACCCTTATACCCATGGACGAAATTTCAAAGGCGCATTGGAGTACCTCGTTCCATATAAGGATATCGCCGTTGAGTTTCCAGTCGTCATAGTCGGGTGCGCGTCCGTCGTGCTTTTTGCCTGATTTGAGAGCCCCGCCTATCTGCATAAGAAATACCGTCTTGTGCTCTTTTGTGTACGCGTTTTCCCTTTCCTTCGCCGTGAGGTCGGGATACATATCCTCAAGCTCCTGGGAGGTGATGAAGGAAACCTCTCTTTTTATATCGGTTGTTATGGACGGGTATGATTTTTTAATATCTTCCAGAGTGTCGCAAAGGGCGTTAATGATGCCTTTAACAGTATTTTTAAGATACTCCTCGGTGCGGTCCTCTGCTGATATCGCCTTCTCCCAGTCCCACTGGTCAACGTATATGGAGTGGATGTTGTCCATTTCTTCGTCCCGTCTGATGGCGTTCATATCAGTATACAAACCCTTGCCCACGGGGAAGCCGTATGCATAAAGGGCATATCTTTTCCACTTGGCAAGAGAGTGAACAATCTGCGCATTTGTTTTTGTTTCCAGAATATCAAACTCAACAGGTCGTTCAACTCCGTTGAGGTCGTCATTAAACCCTGTGTCGCTGCCGACAAAAAGGGGCGCGGTAACACGGCATATATCAAGAGCGGCGCACAGTTTGCTTTCAAATGTTTTGCGCAATTCTCCGATTGCTCTTTGAGTTTCGTATAACGATAAATGGGATTTGTAATTTGCGGGTACAAAGAATTTACTCATTATTTCACATCCTATTATGTAAATTAACGGCAATATTATAGCAGAATATGTAACCCGTGTCAATATCCCGATATATTGTAAAATCCTTGCAATTGATGCGGAATAATGATATAATTGGAATGGTTTTTAAAATAGAGGAGTTGTCTGGATGAAAAACACTTTCAGAATAATCGTTATAAGCGACACTCACAAAAACATTTCCAACGCCACAGATATCATAACTGCGGAAAAACCGGATTACGTTCTGCACCTTGGCGATCTTGAAGATGATGCGGACCAGTTAAGATATATTTTTGACAGAACCGAGATTATAAACGTCTGCGGTAACTGTGACTGGGGCGGATTTTCCAACGCGCCCACGGAGAGGATGCTCGATATCGGCGGAGTTAAAATCCTTATGTGCCACGGCCATACCTATTCGGTTAAAAATGGAGTTGAGCACTACCGGCTGACAGCAAAGGAAAAGGGTGCAGATATTGCGCTTTTCGGGCATACACATATCCCTATGTATGAACATAACGGAGATATTGCCCTTATGAATCCGGGCACTGTTTCAACTTACGGCTGGATTGAGATAGCAGACGGCGGATTTAAAGCGGGTGTAAACGCGTTTGGTGAATTAAAATGATACGATTCGGAAAAAATATTTTAACTTTTGATACAGTGACATCCACCTTTGATGAACTCGGCAAACTCCCCGTTGACGAAGGATATGCGGTAGTTGCCGCACGGCAGACGGCGGGTGTGGGCCGTATGGGCAGACAGTGGCTTTCGGATAATGGCGGACTGTACTTTTCGTTTTATATAATCCCCGATACCGAAACCGACAAAATTCCCTTTCTTGCCCTTGTGTGTGCCCTTGCGGCATACCGTACGATTTCGTGTTACACAGATTGCGCAATAAAGTGGCCCAACGATATTGTGGCAGATGGCAAAAAAGTGTGCGGAATACTCACTAAATCCGCGGTCAAGTCGGGCAAAGCCGTTGTTATGGCGGGTGTGGGTATAAATGTCAATAACACTCACTTTGACGGTGAACTTGTATCCCGTGCCGTATCGATTAAGCAGATTACGGGCAAAGAATGGGATACAAAACAGATTCTAAATAATTTTTTTGAGTGTTTTGAAGATATATATCTTAATCTCACAAACGAGCAGATAATAGAAGAATACAGCAAAGTATGTGCAACCCTCGGCAGTGATGTGGCAGTGCATTATAATATGAGCGGAGATACGGTGACGGGTGTATGCACTAAAATCCGTTCCGACGGAAGTATAGATGTAAAAACTGCTGACGGAGAGATAAATGTTAATTCAGGAGAGGTTTCCGTAAGGGGTATTTACGGTTACATTTAAAGGAGAAGTATATGAACATAAACGAACAGTCTTTGATTATGCATGAGGAAAAAGCGGGTAAGATAGAGGTTATATCAAGGGTACCTGTTAAAAACAGACAGGACTTGTCCCTGGCATATACGCCCGGAGTTGCAGAGCCTTGCAGAAAGATACACGAAGACAAAGCCAATGTATACAAATACACCCGAAAGGGCAACCTCGTTGCAGTTGTAAGCGACGGAACTGCTGTACTCGGTCTTGGTGATATAGGTCCCGAGGCAGCGATGCCCGTTATGGAGGGTAAGGCGGTACTTTTCAAGGAATTCGGCGGAGTGGATGCATTCCCGATATGCCTTGATACAAAAGACACCGAGGAGATTATACAAACGGTCAAAAACATTGCCCCTTGTTTTGGCGGTATAAATTTAGAGGATATCAGCGCACCGCGTTGCTTTGAGATAGAAAGACGGTTAAAGGAAGAACTCGATATCCCCGTATTTCATGATGACCAGCACGGCACTGCGATAGTAGTCCTTGCAGGACTGCTCAATGCGCTTAAACTCACGGGCAAAAAGATAGGCGATATCAACGCCGTTGTAAACGGTGCCGGCAGTGCAGGTATTGCAATCTCCAAACTCCTTATCACAGAGGGTATCGGCAATATAGTGCTTTGCGATAAAGAGGGAGCAATCACAAAAGACAGTGATTGTCTTACATCTGCCCAGCGTGATATGGCTGAAATCACCAATAAGTATAACGAGCGCGGCAGTCTTAAAGAAGTTGTTAAGGGCAAGGACCTTTTCATAGGAGTGTCTGCTCCCAATCTCCTTTGCGCTGACGATATAAGCAAAATGAATGACGGCGCAATAGTGTTTGCACTTGCAAACCCGGACCCCGAGATATTGCCCGACGAGGCACTCAAAGGCGGAGCGGCAGTGGTGTGTACGGGGCGTTCCGATTATCCCAATCAGGTGAACAATGTGCTTGTATTCCCCGGTATTTTCAAAGGTGCACTGGAAGCGGGAGCAACGGATATTACCGAGGATATG
>SVKG01000080.1 GCA_015068565.1 Oscillospiraceae bacterium
AAGTCCCGATCTGCTTTTATCAGATGATTTCCTATGTATAATACTCCGTCTGCCCAATTGGTTTCATCATCGTAATAAGCCGTATTATAAAATGCCCACTGGCCTATTGAAGTTACACTGTCGGGAATTTGTATGTTTTCAAGGCTGGAACATTCCTCAAATGCTTCTTCGCCAATAGTTGTTACACCATTGCTTATGGTCACACTTGTAAGAGCATAACAATATCGAAACGCACCTTCGCCGATGATTTTTACACTATTTGGAATTTCGATGCTTTCAAGACTGTCACAACCATAAAACGCATCTTTGTCTATTGCGGTAACAGGATATCCGTTGATTTCGGCAGGAATGGTTATCGCACCTGATACAGAGTCATCAAATCCGGTAATAGTCACCTCGCCGTTTGACACTTTGTATGTATAATCGCCGTAAGTCGCTGCTGATACGGTCAAAAGTCCCGTAAAGTTTACGGAAGTTATGCAAAAGCATAGCGCCACGAGTATTGCTGTAAATTTGTTTTTCATTAAATTGTCCACCTTTCGTAGTGTGTCGGTTAACATCTTATTTATTATACCATAACCATATATTGGTGTAAATACGTTTGTGGCAAAATATTATACAAAAAAGGAATAAAAAAATATTGACAAAGGAAAATTGTTGTTGTATAATGGGTTATGATTTTATGATAGCATACGGCGTTTGTGCTCGCCTTACACAGCACATCGTAGTTTTTTGAAGGAGGTGTAATGTATGAAAAGAACATATCAGCCTAATGTACGTCACAGAAAAAAAGTACATGGATTCAGAAGCAGAATGAGTACTGCAAATGGCAGAAAGGTATTAGCGAGAAGAAGATTAAAGGGCAGAAAGGTATTGTCTGCATAAAATACAGTCTACTCGAAAGGCCACATTGTTACGGTGTGGTCTTTTTTCTAACTTTCTAAAATACGGGATGGGGTTATTTTGAAGAGAACCGTAAAGGAAAACCGGGAATTTATATCTGCATACAGAAAAGGGGCCAAGGTAGTAACACCCTGGTTTGTTTTTTATGTTAAAGAGAATAGTTGCGGATATAATAAACTCGGTATAACCGTTTCCAAGGACATAGGCAAAGCCCATGACCGTAACCGCGCAAAACGTATCATCCGCGAGGCGTACAGATTGAGCCTCGGCAAAGACATTGCGCAAGGCCACAATATAATAGTAGTGGCAAGGGGCCGCATAGGCACAGCGCCTTTTGATAAGGTGTGCTCCTCTATGAAATACTGTGCCGAAAAAACAGGATTATCAGTTAAGACTACCGATACAGACGACGGGAGGGCGTAATATTATCAGGAGATTTTTAATCGGGATAGTGCGCTTTTATCAACGGGCGATATCGCCTTATAAGAAAAGTTGTTGCAGATATACGCCGACCTGCTCTGAGTATGCTATACAGGCAATCGAAAAATACGGTGCAATCAAGGGGACGTATCTTGCGCTACGCAGGATTCTGCGGTGCCACCCATGGGGCGGCAGCGGATACGATCCGTTAAAATAAGGAGGACATTATGTTCCGGACTTTAATTGTATATCCCCTGGGATGGATACTTAACTTTATTTATCAGTTTGTTCAGAATTACGGCTGGTCGCTTATTGTATTCACCCTGGCGGTCAAAATTCTGCTTTTGCCCCTTAACCTGAAACAGCAGAAATCCACCACACGGATGCAGATGGTTCAGCCCAAGATGGCAGAATTGCAGAAAAAGTACGAAAACGATAAAAACAAACTTTCCGAAGAGACTATGAAACTCTATAAAGATTATGAGATTTCACCTATGGGCGGATGTTTGCCTATGCTTATACAACTTCCCATTCTCTTTGGTTTGTACAGAGTAATCTATCAGCCTCTTACCTATATGCTCCGAATGGGCGAGGATGTAGTAAACGGCTATATGACAGAACTTGGCCTTACAAAGACTCCTCAGGTAGAGATTTTCATTGCCAAGGCAAAAGATCTGGTAAATTTTAATTTTCTCGGTCTGGATCTTTCTGCCACACCAAGTTTCACCAAGATAGACTGGCTGTGGCTGATTCCGATTCTTGCGGCAGGAACAACATTCCTTACGAGCAAGATTACCACTTGGGTAAGCGGACAGGGTAAGAAAAAAGAAGAGGAACCCCAAAAACCGACCCGAGTTCTCAATCCCGAGGCAAAACCTGCTTCTCCCTCCGGAGAGTCCACGATGAAGACTATGACATATTTTATGCCCATAATGACCGGCTGGATAGCATTTTCGTTCCCGGCTGCGCTTGGCCTTTACTGGACAATCAGTAACGTGGTTTCATTGGCGCAGACACTTCTTCTTAACGGATACTATTCCAAAAAACTTAAAGAAGAATTTATCCTACTGGAAGAGAGAAAAGCCTTGGAAGAATCAGAAAAACGACACAAAAGAAAGAAAGGTTGATAATATGAATTCAGTTGAGATGTCAGGCAAGACAGTTGACCTTGCTATAAAGAGCGCTCTTGAAGAACTCAATGTTGATATTGATGATGTAAAGATAGAGATTATCGACACTCCCTCAAAGGGCGTGTTTGGTCTTGGCAGTAAACTTGCCAAGGTAAGAGTTACTGTAAAGACAGACGACGATGAGGAAATCGCAACATCCGAGGAGCCGGTTGAAGTTAAAGAAACACCCGCTCCCGTAAAGAAAACTGTTAAAAGAGAAACAGAATGTACAGAAGCAGACGTTAATAATGCAGTTGAATTCCTTAACGGACTTTTTGAACTTGCAGGTATTGATGTTAAGGCAGAGGGTAAGATAGAGTCTTTTGAAGAGGGCGATGCCGTAAGCGTAGATATCACCGGTGCAAACACAGGTCTTGTAATCGGCAAAAGAGGCGAGACCATCACAGCGTTGCAGCATCTTGCGTCTTTGGCACTTGCCAGAAAGAGCGATAAAGCCCCCAAGGTATATCTCGATAGCGAGAACTATCGCGAAAAGCGTATAGAAGCGCTTAAAGCACTCAGCAACAGAGTGGCAAACAATGTTGTCAAGTCCCGCAGAAGTTTCACATTTGAGCCTATGACAGCGTACGAAAGACGTGTTATTCATGCTACATTGCAGAGTAACGATAAGGTTACAACATACTCTGTGGGTCAGGGAATACACCGTAAGGTTGTAGTAGCACTTAAAAAATAATGAATTTATTGTAAAATAATACTTGCAAATCAAAAAAACCTGTGATATAATGTCTTAGGTTATAAATGATAACGTGAATTAACTCTGATGAAAGAGGTGAACAATACATGAGAGAAGGAATACATCCCGAGTACAAAACTGCAACTGTAAAATGCGCTTGCGGTGAAACATTTGAAACAAAGTCTACAAGAGAGACAATCAACGTTGAAATTTGTTCAAAATGCCATCCTTTCTACACAGGTAAGCAGAAACTTGTTGACACAGGTGGTAGAGTTGAAAAATTCAGAAAGAAATTCGGCATGGACAAATAATTTTTGTTATGTCAGAGCCTCCATTTATAACTGAATGGGGGCTTTTAAATTTGTAAATAATTGCGACGAAAAGAGATTTCAGATGAATAAGAGAGAAGATTTAAGAAATGTAGCAATCATTGCGCACGTTGACCACGGTAAAACGACGTTGGTTGATGCCCTGCTCAAACAGAGCAGTATTTTCAGAGAAAACCAGCAGGTAGCGGAGCGCGTTATGGACAGTAATGATTTGGAGAGGGAGAGAGGAATCACGATCCTTTCAAAAACCACTTCTCTGGTTCATAACGGTATCAGGATAAATATAGTAGACACTCCCGGCCACGCGGATTTCGGCGGTGAGGTTGAGCGTGTTCTTAAAATGGTTGACGGAGTGCTTATTCTTGTTGATGCGTTTGAGGGCTGTATGCCGCAGACACGCTTTGTGCTTAAAAAGGCACTCGCCCTTAACCTTAAACCCATTATAGTTGTAAATAAAGTTGACCGTCCCAATGCCCGTCCCTATGAGGTGGTAGACGAGGTTTTGGAACTGTTTCTGGAACTCGATGCAACGGACGAGCAGTTCAATGCCCCTGTTATATACGCTTCCGGCAGAGACGGTTTTGCATCTCTTTCTCCGGCGCCTCACGACGGCA
>SVKG01000081.1 GCA_015068565.1 Oscillospiraceae bacterium
ATAAGTCATTGGAAAGTCTCACCATTGCCTCGCACCAACCGGCAACTCTCTCCAGGCTCCACAATCCGACCGTCCTCGTCACAGTCGTTTTTTGTGATATTCAAATTTTAAATGCATTATACTCCCCATTTTTTCATTTGTCAAGAGTCTTTTTGTAAAAAAATAAAAATTACTTTAGTTCATTCTATTGTGTTACACAGGCAATTCCGTCTTGCACTATTGCAATTTCGTGCAGTATGTGTTATAATTTTATTTAATTAGTCATATTGCTGATAATTATTTTGACCGCATGTTATCCCACAGTTACAAATGTAACAGGCGGAAACAGTGGAGATAAGATGTCCAAAGAGTATGTTGAATGTAGCGGAAAGGGTGCTATCTTTTTTGTTGTTTGGAAAACAGGATTTGAATATTAAGAAGGCACGGACTTTTATGTCCGTGCCGTTTTTTATTTGGATATTCTTACAGTGTGGTATCATACCCTTTATTGATAGAGCACCGCGTGAATATCATCGGTTGATATTTCTAAAAGAATCTTGCCCGTGTTTTCTATTTTATCGCCGAGGGATATGGCGACATATACCGTTTCGTTTTGATATACACGGGCATACTTTACAAAACTTTCGCCCACATCATGAAAAACAATATCGCCGCATTTGAGGGCTTTATTCTCATTTTTAAGAAGTGCCAGTTCCCGGTAGAAAGACTGCAAAGCGGTATTGGGGTTATCCCATTGGTAGAATGCTCTGTTGAGAGGGTCCTCAAAGCCTTCCATACCGATTTCGTCACCATAATATATACACGGATTCCCCGGAAGGGTAAACTGCAAAAGTGCCGCCGCTTTGGTCAGTGCCAATGCTCTGTCAAGGTCTGCGCCCGTCAGGCGAAAATTTGCCTTTTCCGTCTTACTCATCCCCTCGCCTTTTCCGGAAAGTGCTGTGATAATACGAGGGGTATCGTGAGTTGAAAGCAAATTCATCAGGCAATCGAGAACAGGACGGGGATAATTTTCTACAATAGTCATAACACGGTCAGCAAAATCTTTGCCCGTAATCTCCCCTTTTACAAGGCCTATAATCGCCTCTTTGAAGGGATAATTCATTACAGAGTCCAGGTTACTGTCGGAAAAGTATTTTCTACGTTTACTATAACTGATTTTATTTGATGCGTCCTCCCACACCTCGCCCAAAAGCAGGGCATCGGGATTGATTTCTTTAAGTTTTGTATGAAACGCGGAAATAAACTCATCAGGCAGTTCATCTGCAACATCAAGGCGGAAGCCGTCGGCACCGAGATTTAGCCAATGTGAGATGACGCTATCGCGAGAGTATATAATATAATCCATATAACTTTCATTAAGTTCATCAACACAGGGCAAGGTGTCAATCCCCCACCAGGAGGTGTATCGTGTTGGATATTCCTCAAACTGATACCAGTCTTTATATGGGGAGTCGGGATTGCTCACTGCACCGTTACCAAAAACGCCATTCGCATCAAAATAAACGCTATTGCTGCCCGTGTGAGAAAAAACACCGTCAAGAATGATTTTTATATCGAGTTTATGTGCCTCTCTGCACAAGGCGGCAAAATCACGTTCCGTACCAAGGAGAGGGTCTATCCTTTTATAATCCGCCGTGTCATAACGATGGTTGGAATACGCCATAAAAACAGGGTTAAGATAGATAATACCCACTCCCATATTTTTAAGATACGGAAGTTTGTCGGCAATGCCTTTAAGGTTGCCTCCAAAAAAATCACTATTGGTGATTCGTCCGTTTTCGTCGGGCAGATACACAGGGGTATCGTCTGCATTATCGTGCAACTGATACGGCTCCAACTTACCCGCCGGGTCAACCGTTCCGCTCTTTGCAAAACGGTCAGGAAAAATCTGATACATAACCCTGCCTTTAAAATCAGAGGGGGTATCATAATCCTTATCAAAGCAGGTTAACTGCCACAAATCGCCAACGGCAATATTGGTATCATCACCTTGCTTAAAAAGATCGAACGACTCGTTTTGTGTGGTGATTTTAAAATAATAAAAATACAAGCCATTGGAAAAAAGCGAAAATTCTGTGGTGTAGACTTCATAATCACCGTCAATTGTTTCTGCCCGAAAGGGCACGGTCATTTGAAAGCCCTCTTCATCACTGATACAAAGGCACACCGATACTGTCCGGCAACTGACAGGGATTTTAATACGCAAACTGCATAATTCATTTTGCCGTAAGCAACCGAACGGAGATTTATAGTATTTATCTTTACTGTTATATAAAATTCGCATTTCATCCACCGCGCAATAAATATTTAGGCATAAGAGATAAATCTCTTATGCCGATATTTTTAGTATTTTGCATGCCAGATATTATCCGCATATTCTTTAACCGCTCTGTCTGATGAGAATATTCCTGCTTTTGCAATATTCACAAGGGACATACGGGCAAAATCAAGTTTTGATTTATATGCATTTGCCACATCTTCCTGAGCGCGTACGTAATCGGCAAAGTCTGCCAAAATCATATAGGCATCAGCCACGCCGAAATCGTTTGTTAAAAGCGAACGGGCTATATCGCTGAACTTAACACCAAGTTCGCCCGATGTAAGCATATCAATAACTCTTTTAAGGTCAGGATTGTTATTGCAATAATCTGCGGGGCGGTAACCTCTCTGCCAGAGTTCCTCTACCTCATGAGCACGGAGTCCGAACAGGAACATATTTTCGTCACCGACCTGTTCGTTAATTTCAACGTTAGCACCGTCCAAGGTACCGATAGTAACTGCACCGTTTATCATAAGTTTCATATTACCTGTTCCCGATGCTTCTTTACCCGCAATTGAAATCTGCTCGGAAATATCGGCAGCCGGTATGATAATCTCGGCAAGTGATACTTTATAATCCTCAATAAATACAACCTTAATCTTATCACGAACCTGAGGGTCGGAATTTATCATATCGGATATCGCTACAATAAGACGGATTATTTGTTTTGCCATAACATAGCCGCTTGACGCCTTGGCGGCAAAAATAAATGTTCTCGGAACATAATCACCGTCAGGGTTTGCCTTAATCTTATTATAAAGATACAAAATATGCAAAGCATTCAAAAGTTGACGCTTATACTCGTGCAGACGTTTAACCTGAATATCAAACAGTGAATCGGGATTAACTTTTATACCGTTTGCTTTTTCTATATATTTGGCTAACCGCAATTTATTATTGTGCTTGATTTCCGCAAGGCGGGTTAAAACCTTTTCATCGTCTGCATAGGCAAGAAGTTTTTCAAGTTCGGTACTGTCATGCTTAAATCCGTCTCCTATCAACTCTTCCAGGTATGCTGTAAGTTCCGGATTGGACTGACAAAGCCATCTTCTGTATGCTATACCGTTGGTTACATTTGTAAATTTATCATTATCGATATTATAATAATCTCTGAAAATTCCCGTCTTTAAAATATCGCTATGGAGTTTTGATACACCATTTACAGTATGACACGCTGCAAGACAGAGGTTTGCCATACGAACCTCACCGTGAGCAATAACTGCCATATAGTCAATTTTGGCAACATCTCCGGGGTATATGATATTAAGTTGCGCTACCAGACGACGGTTGATTTCGCATACTATCTGATATACACGGGGCAACTGTGTAGAGAAGAGGTGCTCACTCCAACGTTCCAATGCCTCACTCATAACTGTATGGTTTGTATATGTTAAAGTTTCACACGTTATCTTCCATGCTTCGTCCCAACCGTAATCATTGTCGTCAATGAGTATTCTCATAAGTTCCGGAACACACAGCGCGGGATGAGTGTCGTTTATATGAATTGCCACTTTCTCCGACAGGTTGTCCAGAGTACCGTAGCGCTTTTTATGGTTATGAATAATACTCTGCAACGATGCCGAAACAAGCAGATAC
>SVKG01000082.1 GCA_015068565.1 Oscillospiraceae bacterium
AACATATTGATTTTAGCAATAAGTTCATCTGCATCAACGCCATGAACAGCACAAGCCTCTTCAACAGTTTCTCCACTTGCTGAGGGGCAACCGAGACAATGCATACCTATCTCAAAGAAAAAGGGTGCTGTTTCGGGATCAATCTTCAAAACATCTGCTATAATGGTATCTTTTGTAATCTTTGCCATTTCATATTCCTCCGTTTTCAATATTGAATTTACATCCTAATTATATAATTTTTGTCGTTTAATTGCAATACATAAATATATTTTTTTCATTTTTTCCAGAATTATTTACAGCAATTATTTGATATCATTCAAATCATAAGGCGTTGTCTGGTACACATAGTAATTAAGCCAGTTTGAAAAAAGAAGATTGGCATGGGCACGCCATGTAACCATGGGTGGTTTTTTGTAATTATCGCCGGGATAGTAGTTTACGGGGACCTCTATGGGCAATCCGGCTTCAAGATCACGCACATACTCTTTATGAAGGGTGTCGGCATCGTACTCACTGTGACCTGTGACAAATATATTCTTTCTGTCTTTACTTGCGACTATATAAAGTCCTGCTACATCGGATTCGGCAAGAATCTGCAACTCTGCAACCTTTTCCACATCCTCGCGTCGAACCTCTGTATGCCGTGAATGAGGAGCATAGAATGTATCATCAAACCCGCGGAGGAGTTTACTCTTTTTCTTTAAAACCTTATGCTCGAACACACCAAACATTTTTTTATCAAGCGGATACTTGGGCACGTTATAATGATATTTAAGTCCTGCCTGTGCACCCCAGCAAATATGTAATGTGCTCGTTACGTTATGTTTGGTCCACTCCATTATCTCTTTGAGTTCATCCCAGTAGTCAACACTCTCAAAATCAAGTTTCTCTACCGGCGCGCCGGTTATTATCATACCGTCGTATTTATAGTTTTTTACCTCATCAAACACTTTATAGAACTCTTGAAGATGCTCGTCGGAAGTGTTTTTTGACACATGGGTTTTCATACGGAGCAAATCTATCTCCACCTGCAACGGGGTGTTTGACAGAAGTCTCATAATCTGTGTTTCCGTAACAATCTTGGTGGGCATTATATTGAGCAGGAGAAGTTTAAGAGGACGTATCTCCTGGCGCAACGCTCTTTTTTCCGTCATTACAAACACATTTTCATTGCGGAGTTCACGTGTGGCAGGTAATTTATCATATACTTTAATAGGCATAATTATCTCCTCGCTTCAACTAATTTTAAAAGAGTTTCGCGGTTATTCTTACCGGAATCGGCTATAACGGCATCCTGTAAAAACGCCAGTGTCTTTCCAACGGCACTGCCCTGTATGCCAAGTTCTAAAATATCATTACCGTCCACTGCAAGATGTTTTACAAGATAGGGCTCGTTATTTGCAACAATGGTTTCGTATTCTCTTTGTATAAGGGCAAGTTTATCGAGTTTTGCCTCTACAAGTGCCTCGTTCTGCGCCATGGCATCTGCGCGTTGCACAGCAAGTAAATCTTCGAAATATTCATTACCTATCTTTGACAAAAGTTTCTTAATCTCTATCTTATCTCCCGTAAGGCGTAAATCGTGATTTTCAATCATAGTTTTGATACACGAACGTTCGGAATTTGAAAAATGCAGTTTTTCGAAAATGCGCTGGGCAATAGATAAACTCATTTTTTCGTGGCCTTTAAAATGGTCTCCGTCAGCATCGACTGTTTTGGTAAAGGGCTTACCCATATCGTGCATCAGCATAGCCCACCGGAGGGGAAGTTTTTTTGGTGTACAGGAAACGCTTTTTAAAATATGGTCACCTACGTTATATGAGTGATGCACGTTATTCTGCTCAACAGAAAAGCACCTGAAAAGTTCGGGGAAAATCTCCCTCAGGAGCGGCATTGACTTTTTGAGCATAAAGATATTATCGCTCATCAGTGCCTTATCCATCTCCTGCTTTATCCTCTCTCCGCTGACATACAGTATATGTGATGCTTTGCGGGATATCGACTTTAAGATTTCTTCATCAATCTCAAAGCCAGTAGTACAAGCAAAACGGATTGCCCGAAGCATACGGAGGGCATCCTCTTCAAATCGTTCATCGGCAATACCGACAGTCTTTATAACGCCTCTCTCTATATCCTCTATCCCACCGAAATAATCGGTTATAACACCGTTTTGGTCACAGGCGAGAGCATTCATCGTAAAATCACGACGGCTTAAATCACTTTTAAGGTCTTTGGAAAACTCTACCGTAGCGGGACGGCGGTGGTCTTCATAAACACCGTCAACACGATATGTTGTTACCTCTACAACGGCACCGTTTTCTATTACCGTTACTGTGCCGTGTTTAAGTCCTGTATCTACCGTTTTTGCAAAGATTTCCTTGACCTGCTCAGGCAAGGCGTTAGTAGTTACATCGTAATCGCTAATCGGTCTGCCTAAAAGAAAGTCACGAACAGCACCCCCCACCACATAAGCCTCAAAGCCTCTTTCTGTGATGGCGGACAAAATGTTTTTAATATTATCAGGCAAAGTCATTGTCTTCATAATATCAGCCTCCGCAACTTACTTTAATATTATATTAGCGTGTCGAATTATCAACACGCTAACCTTATGATTTACTTATATATACTGCCGAATTTTGAAAACGGCATCAGTCTGAACAGTACCTTTCCTACAATACTCTTTTTAGAAACTGCACCTACTCTTACATCACGGCTGTCTACACTATTGTTTCTGTTATCCCCTAAAACAAACACATGGTCTTCGGGTACGGTATATGGATATTCCATATTACCATCAGATACAAGACGGTCCTTGATATAATCTTCTTCAAGTTTTACACCGTCAACGTACACGGCACGTTCATCTTCATCAACTTCAACAGTCTGTCCCTCGGTTGCCACAACTCTTTTTACATACGGTGTCTTGGGGCTGTGATCGGGACGAAAAATTATAACATCGCCACTTTCGGGTGTGTACATAAAACGGTTTACATACAACAAGTCATTATGATGCAATGTCGGCTCCATTGACGGACCTGATACCCGTACAAATGCGCAAACATACTGTCGTATCAAAAGCGCAATCACAAGTGCAACCGCTATTGATACAACCCAATCAATCAACTCTTTCTTGACACTGCTTCTGGACGAAACCATCAGTGTCTCTTCGTTGGTGTTTTCCTGAGTTTCAATCTCCGGTTCGTTATTTTCACCATTCTGCTGATTCTTGAATTCTTCCATCCAAAATACTCTCCCGACAAAAAATATAATTATCTGTAACAGTTACAATAAAGCGGGTAATAAAACAATTACCCGCTTTAAGAAACACTATTAAAGTTTTTCCTTAACCTTAGCTGCCTTACCAACTCTGTCACGCAGATAATAAAGCTTAGCTCTACGAACTTTACCGTGTCTTACAACCTCGATTTTAGCAATCTTGGGTGAGTTAACGGGGAAAGTTCTTTCAACACCTACACCATAGGAAATTCTTCTTACGGTAAAGGTTTCGTTAATACCACCGTGCTTCTTGGAAATTACAGTACCTTCGAAAAGCTGAATTCTTTCTCTTGTGCCCTCTTTGATTTTAACGTGTACTTTAACAGTATCACCAATCAAAAGTTCGGGCAAATCTGTTCTGATCTGTTCCTGTGTAATGCTCTCGATTACGTTCATTGTTTTTCTCCTCTCTCCATAGATGTTCTTGTCAAGCTATTTTAACGGCTTAAACGCCGACTTACAGAGGACCATCCGCTTTACTGAAACATTTTAACACATCTTTATTTAAAAAGCAAGTACTTTTTTACATTTTTACAAATTATTTATAATGGACTTCAAAAAGCGTTAATCCCTGCGGCGGAGCAGTGATTCCCGCTCTGGTTCTGTCGCAGGAAGCGATGATATCTTCCAT
>SVKG01000083.1 GCA_015068565.1 Oscillospiraceae bacterium
TGGATGAGTTCTCTTATCGACAAAGCCGGACGTCCGGTAAAAGTTCTTAACCTTTTTGCCTATACAGGCGGTGCAACAGTTGCGTGCGCAGCTGCCGGAGCTTCTGTGACTCACGTAGATGCCTCCAAGGGTATGGTTACATGGGCAAAGGAAAATGCCGCTTCCTCGGGACTGGGCGATGCACCGATAAGATATATCGTTGATGATGTTATAAAATTTGTAGAACGCGAAAAACGCAGAGGTAATAAATACGACTGTATCATTATGGACCCGCCCTCTTACGGCAGAGGTCCCAAGGGTGAAATCTGGAAGTTCGAAGATGAATTTTACCCGTTGGTTTGTAAGTGTATGGAGGTTATGAGTGACAATCCTTTGTTTTTTATAGTCAACTCATATACAACGGGCATTTCTCCGTCTGTAGTGGCAAATGTTATGAAACTTACGGTGGGTAAAAAATATAAAGGTACAGTTATCTCCGACGAGATAGGTTTGCCGATGAAATCCTCCGGTCTGGTTTTGCCCTGCGGACTTACCGCCAGATGGTACTCAGATTTGTGTGATTGAGAGGGACATTCAATTGATTGAAATACAGAACTTGACATATTCTTACGAACCGGCAGAAGATAAAGTCGGTGGTCTTATATTAAACGGCATTAACCTTGTTGTAGGCAAAGGCGAGTTTGTGGCTGTCCTCGGCAGAAACGGTTCGGGTAAATCGACTCTTGCAAAGCATATTAACGCTATATTGCTGCCCGTGGGTGGGTATGTTATGGTAAATAATATGGACACACGTGATGAAGAAAAAGTATGGGATATCCGCCAGAGCGCCGCTATGGTGTTTCAGAATCCCGATAACCAGATTGTTGCGACAGTTGTAGAGGAAGATGTGGCTTTTGCGGCAGAGAATCTCGGTGTGCCCTCGGCGGAAATCCGCGAGAGGGTAGACTATGCACTCCAAGCGGTAGGTATGTCAAAATTCCGTAAGTCTGCACCTCATTTGCTTTCAGGCGGACAGAAACAGCGAATAGCAATTGCCGGTGTTATAGCCATGAAACCCGATATAATAGTGTTTGACGAACCCACCGCCATGCTCGACCCCGTGGGCAGGAAAGAAGTTATGAAAACCATCGGTATTCTCAATAAAGAATACGGAATCACCATAGTTATGATTACCCATAATATGGACGAGGCAGTGTGTGCCGACAGGATAGTTGTAATAGACGGTGGCCGTATAATCGTAGACGATTATCCCCGTAACGTGTTTTCCAATGTGGATAAAATGCGACAGTTAGGGTTGGATGTGCCTCAGGCAACACAGATAGCATTTAATTTGAAAAAGGCAGGTATAGACATCAGAAGCGACATTCTTGATGAGAAGGAATGTGTTGAGGAGTTAATGAAAATATGCCGATAGAAGTTAAAAATTTAAAACATATATATTCAGCGGGTACGCCTTTTGAAAAAGTAGCCCTTTCGGATATTTCTTTCAGGGTGGAAGACGGGGAGTTTGTAGGCCTTATCGGTCATACCGGCTCGGGTAAATCCACTTTGATTCAGCATCTGAACGGTCTTTTAAAGGCGGATAGCGGAGAGATATACGTAGACGGACAAAACATCTGTGACAAGTCAGCGAATATGAAAGAAATCCGTGGTAAGGTAGGTATAGTTTTTCAGTACCCCGAGTATCAACTTTTCGAGGAAACCGTATATAAAGATATTGCTTTCGGCCCTAAAAATCAGGGATTGTCGGATGCAGAGGTTGATGAAAGGGTACATCATGTTGCCCAACTTGTAGGGCTTAAAGAAAAGTATTTGGAAAAATCACCTTTCGACCTCTCGGGCGGACAAAAAAGACGTGTGGCAATTGCCGGTGTACTTGCCATGAAACCAAAAGTGCTTATCCTTGACGAACCTGCCGCCGGACTTGACCCCGTAGGCCGTGATGAGATACTCAGACGGATAAAGGATTTGCACGAAAAAGAGGGGATAACAGTAATTTTGGTATCCCATTCAATGGAAGATATAGCAATGTTTGCCCAAAAGATAATAGTAATGTCAGACGGTGAACTCAAAATGTTTGACACGGTTGAAAACATCTTCGCCCGTTCGGCGGAACTGTCCGGGATGGGACTTGCAGTACCACAGGCGTGTAAGGTGATGCAAGGGCTCAGGGAACAGGGATTGCCAGTAAACGATAAAATATACACTGTGGAAAAAGCCACAGAGGAAATTCTTCGATATTTGCGTGAGGTGGGAAAATGCTGAAAGATATTACTTTGGGACAGTATTTCCCTATTGAATCACCGATACATTCTCTCGATCCCCGTGTAAAGATATTGCTCACCTTTGCTTTTATCACAGGTGTATTCTGTGTAAACAGTTTGTGGGGATTTGTAGCAGTAGCGATTTTCGTGCTGTTTACCGTGTTTTTGTCAAAGGTCAGCCTTGTTACAGTTATAAAAGGTATTAAACCTGTGCTGTTTCTTATAGTGTTTACTGCCTTAATCAATCTTTTTATGACAAACGGCAAGATTGCGCAGATAGGCGGAGTTCAGTTGAGGGCAGGTTTTTTGAAAATCACTGAGGAAGGTATTTACAGTGCAGTTCTGATGAGTTTGCGATTGATGTTTTTGGTTGTAGGAACTTCACTTTTGACCCTAACCACTTCGCCGATTCATTTAACCGATGGTATCGAAAAACTTCTTTCTCCATTTGCTAAAATCGGAGTTCCCGCCAGTGAACTTGCAATGATGATGACTATTGCTCTGAGATTCATCCCTACGCTTTTGGAGGAAACTGATAAAATTATGAAAGCGCAAATGGCGCGTGGTGCTGATTTTGAAAGCGGTAACATTATAAACAGAGCCAGGTCGCTGATACCTGTGTTGGTACCACTTTTTATAAGTTCGTTCCGCAGAGCGGATGAACTTGCGGTTGCTATGGAGTGTCGATGCTACCGTGGCGGAAAAGGCAGAACACGGCTTAATGAACTTAAAATGGGCATACGCGATTTAGTTGCCGCATTGACTGTTGCGGTGCTTGTTGCTGCTGTTTTTGTTATAAATATGTATTTATGAGGTTGGTATGAGTGTTTATAAAATGACCTTGTCCTACGATGGGACACAATATTGCGGTTTTCAACTTCAACCTAACGGCGAAACCATTCAGGGATGTGTGGAGTCTGCACTGGAAAAAGTGTATAAAACCCCCGTGAAGATAAAGGGTTGCAGCAGAACAGATGCAGGTGTTCACGCAAGGATGTACGTTTGCTCTTTCACCGCGCCTGATTGTGTACCTGCCGAAAAACTTCCTCTTGCAATACGTGCGTATTTGCCGGAGGATATATGTGTAAGCAAATGCGAATTAGCCCCCGACGGGTTCAATGCCCGGTACGATAACTGCGGTAAGACATATTGCTATACCATAAACACTTCCGCTTTTCAGGATGTGTTTACAAAAAGGTTCGAATGGCATTATCCCAAAAAACTTGATGCGGATAAAATGCGCAAAGCCGCCGGGGCGTTCATAGGTTCCCATGATTTTGCCGGGTTTATGTCGTCAGGCAGTAATGTTGAAGGCACAGTCCGTACTGTTTCAAGACTCGATGTTGTAGAGGAAGATACCCGTATAAAAATCTATATCCGTGCAGACGGATATCTTTATAATATGGTGCGCATAATTGCAGGAACACTCGTTATGGTAGGTAACGGTCAGATATCGCCCGACAGTATGGAAGATATCATCGCTTCCTG
>SVKG01000084.1 GCA_015068565.1 Oscillospiraceae bacterium
TCCGTTTATAAGCTCTATAGGGTCACCCTCAACTGCCTCTCCGTTTAAAAGCGTTCCGTTAGTACTTCCCATATCGTGAAGGAAACAGTATCCGTCCTGAAGAAGTATTTCGGCGTGAACCGCGGACATAAACGGGTCGTCAATTTTAATTTCACATTCTCTGCTTCTGCCTATTTTAACATCGGCGGCAATTTCGTAACTTTCGCTTACGGGGAATTTAAGGCTGCTTCTTATATTAAGAAGTTTAAGATATGTTCCCGAATGTGCCCCCGAAGTTTTTTTCTTAAGCATAACGGCAATATCCGAATTTACCATCTTTATTATTTTGATTATGAATACGTATATCAAAAGCACAAATAACAGTGAAAAAAGTTTTGGAATTAAGTTTAAAATTGCAATCACCGCCCTTCAAAAAACTTAAACTTACTCATATTTTATTTTACCTTTAAAACTCAAATATGTCAATAAATATTTATCCCATACTGGCAGATATTACATTTGAAATCGTATAGAATGCTGTGCTATAATCAATATGTCATCGATGATTAAACTTTAAATCTGGAGGCAAATACATATATGAAAAAATTAATAGCGACATTATCGGCTTTTTCGCTGATGTTTACCGCAGCTTCTGCAAGTACTCAGCATAAGGTTGTCCGCGGAGATACCATGTGGAAAATAGCCGTTAAATACAAAGTAGGTACAAGCGAAATTATAAACGCAAATCCGCAGATCTCAAACCCTGATATGATTTATCCGGGTCAGATTCTGAACATACCAACCATTGACAGCACAGTTTCGGATTATGAGGCAGAAGTTATAAGACTTGTAAACGAAGAAAGAAAAAAAGAGGGGCTTTCCCCTCTCGCACACAACTGGGAACTGAGCCGCGTTGCCAGATACAAATCCCAGGATATGAAAGACAAAAAATATTTCTCTCACCAAAGTCCTACATACGGTTCACCCTTTGAAATGATGAAAGCTTTCGGCATTTCATACAGAAGCGCAGGCGAAAATATTGCAAAAGGCCAAAGAACACCTCAGGCAGTTTTTAACTCTTGGATGAATTCATCAGGTCACAGAGCAAATATTTTAAACGCAAACTACACTCATATAGGTGTAGGATATGTTAAAGACGGAAACTATTGGACACAGATGTTTATCAGAAAATGAGAGGATGTTAAAATATCCCAGAACGCAAAAGGCAAGATATAAATAACGATTTTGCCAGTGCATAATGCTGTTAATAAAATACAATGAACCCATCCGTTATACGGATGGGTTTGATTTTGTGCCTTTTGCTACGAACATACTTCGCTCTCGAAGTATCTATATACATCTTCGACTCAGTTTGTCCGTTCTGAAATATTTTTCCTATCCTCCTTGTTTTACGCGTTTCTTTGGCGTCTTAAAAATTTAACCTTATAGAGAACTGCTGCAACAACAAGTCCTATGCATATTGCAACAACAAGGTCAAACACAACTGTCAGAACAAATGTAAGCAACAATACTATTATATCCCCAACAGGTGATTTTTTTACGATTTCAAGGCACTCTCTCCACTCGCTCATATTATACGCAACAACAAAGAGGATTGCTGCTATAGTCGGCATAGGGATAAGTGATGCATAAGGCATTAAAACCACTAAAATTATAAGTAAGAGTACCGCGTGAACCATTCCGGATACAGGTGTTCTGCCGCCGTTTTTGATATTTGCGGCCGTTCTGGCAATGGCTCCCGTTGCAGGAATACCGCCAAAAAATGCCGACGCCATATTACCTGCACCCTGTGCGATAAGTTCCATATTCGAGTTATGTTTATCGCCTATCATACCGTCAGCAACAACACAGGACAGAAGGGATTCAACCCCTGCAAGTATTGCGATTGTAAAAGCATCGGGCAAAAGTTTCACTATCATATCAAATGAAAAATCGGGCATTGTAAACTTCGGAAGTGCAGATGAAATCTGATAAAGGTCACCGATTGTGTTTACATTGATTTTAAATATTCCTACTACCAGTGCACTTACTATAATCGCAATAAGTGACGGCGGTATTTTTTTGAGGAATTTAGGTATTATGATAAGTATTGCGAGAGAGAGCATACCGATAAGAAATGCTTCTATATTGAATGTTCCTATGCAGTTTACAACCTCTGCCGCCTTTTCCATTGTTTCAACAGGTGCATGGTTAAAGGTAAGTCCCATAAAGTCTTTTACCTGACCGATGGCGATTGTCACCGCTATACCGAGGGTAAAACCTGTTGTTATGGTATGCGGAATAAATCTTATAAGTGAGCCAAGTCTGAAAACACCCATAAGTATAAGAATTATACCTGCCATTACTGTTGCAATGGCAAGTCCGCTCATTCCGTTTGCAGCAACTATTCCCGCGACTATCGATGCAAATGCCGCCGTAGGCCCTGCTATCTGAACGCGGCTTCCGCCAAGGAACGAGATAACAAAACCTGCAACAATTGCCGTATAGAGCCCCTCTTCAGGACCAACGCCCGATGCAAGAGCAAGAGCAATTGAAAGGGGCAACGCAATTATTGCAACAATGATACCTGCAATAATATCTTTTACGAACTGTTCTTTTGTGTATGATTTTATACACGAAAAAAGTTTTGGACATAAATCTTTCATAATAAAATCGTCTCCTTTTTCAAAAACCTCAACTATTATACTCCTCAACCCGGAAATAATCAAGTGAAATTTTTAAAGAGAATCTTTATATGCGAGGGTTTGCTTTAATGCCGACTCTTTTTTGACACCTGCCAGACGGAGTTTGTGAGCGTAGTCAAGAAGTTTTGTAAACTCTGCGCCCGGTGTAAGTCCTGCTTTTATCAGGTCAGCCCCTTCAACAAACGGTCTTGACATAATCTCGTTATATACCTCGAGCCTTTCAAGAAGAAACTTTTCCGCCTTTTCATATTCGCCCCGAGGCGTTTTACCCATACTGTCCGCAAGTGCCAGTTGAATCAAATCAAACGGTTCACAGGATGCATCAAACATCTTATTTGTCGCCTTTACTGATGAATTATCAGCGGCAAGGGTATTTGGTCTCATATGATTTTCAATCATATTCAGCACATACCGAATCAGATTTTTTTCGTTAGTAAGTCTATGCAGAAATTCCTTTGCAAGGGGTAAGCCCTCTTTTTCGTGCATATACGAATGCAGTTCACCCATTTCCGTTTTTGTTGCCGTGATTTTGCCTAAATCGTGAGTTAATGCAGAGAGCATAAACCCCACAGGATTTTTAACCTTATCTCTCTTTTTAGCCGCTTCATCAAGAACCATCATAGTATGGGTAAATACATCACCTTCCTGATGATACTTTGGATTTTGCGGTATCCCGACCAGTTCAGACACACGGGAAAACCAGAAATCAAGTTGTCCCATATTTTTTAATTGCCTGAAAAATATGGAAGGCTTGTCTGCTTTAAGAAGTGCTTTCATCAGTTCTACCAACACTCTTTCCC
>SVKG01000007.1 GCA_015068565.1 Oscillospiraceae bacterium
ACTTGAAAATTTCTTATTTTGAACATCTATTGGAGTAATCATAAGTTTTCTCCTTATACAAAATATTTTAAACGAACTATTACGCGCCCCTTACGGCTTGTTGCATTGTCGGTTTCTACAAGCAGTTTGCCGTAGCCTCTGACAGAGATTACATCCCCGTTCTCTATACGGGCGGAAGTGTTTTTTGCTACATCGTAATTGAGTTGGACAAGACCGCGGTTTATAAGAGCAGTGCTTTTTTCGCGGCTGTTACCCGTCGCCGCCGCAACCACACAGTCAAGACGAAGGGATGCCACAGTCACATCACGGTCCTCGTACTTTCTTTTAAAAGAAAAGTTATGAGTATCGTACGAAATCCCGCACACTACATTGGATGACGATACCTTATCAAGATTAAGGCACACAAACTCCGCAACGGAAGAGGCACAAAACACAAACGCACTGTCAGATTCGGTGATTATATCGCCGAGTTTTTCACGCTTGATACCCAGCGACAGGATAGCGCCAAGATAGTCACGGTGTGAAAATACTCTGCCGTCGGTTGAAGTTATTTTGAGAATTACAAAGGGGAAAACCGCCTCGTCATCCTCACAAGGACAAAACGCCAAAACTGCCCGTTCTGCATCCTCATAGCCGCCCGATACCCTGATATGAAAATCGCCCTTACAATAGCCACGAACAAGTCTTTGCTCTCTGGGATTTAAAAAGGGAGTATACACAACTGTACGGGTTCTCACGCACCGCTGTGCCAGATCCATAACTCGTGAAATAAGAATTCTCTCCTCTCCGTCAAGAGAGGAAAGAATATCTGTTTTATTCATAATCAGTCTAAATCAAAAATACCGTTTGATTTGAGTTCGCTGCTGAAATCTCCCATAATGCCAACATTATAGGGTGCAAGTAACAATATGCCGTTTGCAACCTTCTGCATACTGCCGTCAAGAGCATATACAGCACCGCTTAAAAAGTCTACCATTTTACGGGCATCTTCTTTATCAAGTCTTTCGAGATTTACGACAACAGGCTTTTTGCTTTTAAGATGGTCTGCAATATCCTGTGAATCATTATAAGATGTAGGTTGAAGTACCACAACTTTAAGTTGTGTTGTTGTGTGAATATTTACAACTTTGCCTTTTTTAGCAGTGGTGGTCTCCTCTGTTCTTACTCTGGGCTCGTATACGGGTGTATCTGTATCCTGAACATTTTCTTCCTCGCCCAGTCCCATAACGCTCATCATTTTATTAACTAAATTCCCCATTTTAAAATGCCTCCTTAAAGCATATTTTTACTCGTGTTTTTTAACGGAACAATCCCCTGCCTACACGCACGATATTGGCTCCTTCTTCAATAGCAATTTCAAAATCGTTACTCATACCCATAGACAAATATTCCATACTAATATTATCATATTTTTTTGTCGATATGTCAATATATTTTTTGTATAAAGATGAAAAAATCTCGCGTATTTCCGTATCCTGTGCATCAAGGGGTGCCATAGTCATAAGCCCCTTTACAAAAATGCCGTCTATACGGGAACATTTATCGAGCATTTCGTCAATTTCGTCCATACAGATACCGAACTTGCTCTCCTCGCCGGACACGTTGACTTCTATCAAAATATCCGTTACAACTCCCGCTTTTACGGACTGTTTACCAATCTCCTCCGCCAACCTCACGGATTCAACAGAATGTATAAGGTCAACCTTACCGATTATACTTTTAACCTTATTGGTTTGCAAATGCCCTATAAGGTGCCAGGATATATCGGGGAAATCCCCGTATTTTTCAAGCAGCGACTGTACTCTGTTCTCACCAAAGGATGTTACTCCGAGTCCGGCAAGTTCGCGCATAGGCTCGGCGGTCACGGTTTTTGTTACTGCCAGAAGGGTTATATCCTCTGCCTTTCTGCCGCTGCGCTCACAGGCATCTTCAATCCGCTTTAAAACACTATCTAAATTTTCTTTTATTCTTGTCATATAATCACCGCACAATTTATTACTTCATGGGGATATTCTCGCCCACTTCCTTTGCATCTATTACAACCTCGTCATAGAGAAGAACCGAGCCTCTGTCGGCAGTATTTTCCCTGACAATGGCATATTTATTGTCTTTATACACAATATCCGCCGTTTTGAATTTCATAAGTCCCTCTGTGACAGTATACACGCCCTGAACTCCGTTATTTACACGGATTGCTTCAACAGGAATCTTTATGCCCGTATATTTGTCGGTAATGAGAGTTATGCTTGTTTTTCTGTTTTTAAGTGCTTCCTCGGAATATTCTGTGGCAGTAACTGTTACAATACATTTTTTACCGTCAACGGGTGAAATATAGGAAACAGTTGCCACATACTCATTGGCACTCTCGCCGATTTTTATATAAACCGTCTGCCCTATCTTCATCTCAGACGCCTTTTCGCTGCCAACCAGCATAGAAGCATACCATTCGATATTATTTACTATCTTACATACAGGTACCTCTGCTCCCTCCTGGACTGTTTCCTTGGAATCATAGATATTTTTGAAGCCCTCAACCGTCATAGTGTTTGCCGAACTGCTGCCGAGAATCTGCTCATATCCGTCTATAAGTGTAGAATAAATACCGGGTGTGGGGGCGTACAGATTCTTTTTGGAAGAGGAAAGTTGCTGTTCGTAACGTTCTTTCTGATTTTTAAGGTCGTTGAGCATCGTTGCTCCGCTGCCGACTTCCCCTGAAATTTCAAGTTTTTTATTTATAAGAACATTAAGGTCGCCTTTGAGTTTGGCTACATTTTGAAGGTCTTTGGAATTGAGGCTTACCATCATATCAGATACTCTTGTAGATATCTGACCGTCAATCTTGGTCTTATCGCCGTCAAATATAAAGTTTCCGCCCTGTGAACCGCTGATCTCGGCTATACGGGCGTTTATCTGTTTGAGTTTCGCCTGGGTTTCACTATCCACACTACCGGCATAAACAGACGCTACATGTTTGCCCTTTTTAACCATATCGTTTTCCGATACGGCATTCTCCAAAACTCCCGAGGAGTCCGACATCAAAACTTTCTCGTCACGGATAATCAGCCCGTCATACTCCTCCGAATTCTCTATCGTGCCGTACCGCACCATTTCCGATTTAACCGGCGGATTAAGCAATATTATCAAGTTCCACAGTTGAAATACAACGAGGCATATTATAAAAGCGCGTAATAAAAATCTTTTCATCTGACGGCTACCTTTCTTTTGTTAATTCTTTTTTGGCAATATCGAGAATCTTATTTATCTGTTCATCATCCGTGGGGTCTATCCAGCAGATATCATCATTCGCACCAAACCATGTGAGTTGCCGTTTGGCATATCTGCGGGAGTTTCGTTTAATAAGGCGGATTGACTCTTCCTTTGTGCATCTGCCTTTGAAATACCACACAATTTCACGATATCCTATTGCCTGCATGGAGTTGCAGTTTTCGTCAATTCCTTTTTTAATTATTGACAGTGCCTCGTCAAAGAGGCCGTCTTTAACCATTTTATCTACCCTTGAATCAATCGATTTATAAAGTTGTTCCCTGCCGCGTTGCATACCTATCATAAAGTAATTGTACTTTGAGTTGAAAGTGTTTTCCTTCTGGACAGTTATCGATTTTCCCGTAGTATGATAAAACTCCAATGCGCGTATGACACGCTTTACATTATTGGGATGAATACTATCTGCCGCCTCTCCGTCAACCTCTCTAAGGAGTTGGTGCAAAAATTGGTTCCCTTTTTCTGCTGCAAGGTTTTGGAGTTCGACGCGGTATTGTTCGTCACAACTGTTATCCTCGAAAGCGGCACCTTTTAAAAGGCTGTCAATATAAAGCCCCGTACCGCCACATATAATGGGCAGTTTACCGCGGGAGTAAATACACTCTATCACAGGCTCTGCCATCTCAACAAACCGGCTTACATTACAGTCGTCGTCAGGCTCTAAAACGTCTATCAGATGATGGGGTATTCCCTGCATTTCTTCCGGCGTGACTTTTGCTGTGCCTATATCAAGATATTTATATATCTGCATTGAATCAGCAGAAACAACCTCACCGTTAAGAATCTGTGCCGCCTTTACTGCAAAAGCGGTTTTGCCCGATGCTGTTGCTCCCACTATCACAAGTAGAGGTATCAACAAAAAAACTCCTTTACACTATTCTTTTAAACTGCTTTTCAAGAGTCGTTTTACTCATACGGATACATATCGGTCTGCCATGTGGACATGTGTTTATGCTCTCTAATGTCATAACCTCGCTCACAAGATGCTCCATATCCTCTGCCGTAAGATGTCTGCCGCCTTTGATGGCTCTTTTACACGCTACGGTGTGCAAGGTTTTTTCGTACAGTTCGTGCTTGGGTTTAGCACTGTTTTTAGACAAAATATCTATTATATCCGCTACCGTTTCACGGAGCACATCATCCTCGGCCTCCATAGGTACTTTGCGGACAATTATATCACTGTCGCCGAAAACATCAATCTCAAAACCTATCTCACCGAAAAACTCCATATTGTCACAAACAATATTGAAATCATGTCCGTCAAGAGAAATAACCACAGGTATCAGCAGTGCCTGGGGAGAAATCGTGCCCGACTGACACTCTGCCATAAGTTTCTCAAACCAGATTCTCTCGTGGGCGGCGTGTTGGTCTATGAGAAGCATATCATCACCCGTCTGGGCGATTATATATGTGTTAAACACCTGACCTACAAGAGTGAAATCACGATTGGGAAGGTATTGCTTACGCACAGTATCTTCCGCCCTGGCATCGGGTTGTTCCACCACTGGTGAAGCAATGATATCTGTCTGCGGCTGCACATCTCGTACAGGTTCGGCACGGAAAACAGGAGTTGTTTGCACCGGCTCTGATTTCGGTACGTTCTTTATCTCCTGACTGAAAAATCCCTTATCGGCAAGGTGGTTGGGCAAACTACGAGCCTGTTCGCTTTTCATTATAGTGTCGCGGATTTTGTCCTTGACATCACTTACTATATCGTGTTTTTCATTTAAAGACGGCTTTATGGGAAGTTCCGTCTGAGGCGGGATTTCTGTTTTATTTTCAGTCGTAAAAACAGCGGTCTCATCAACATCGGGAATATGCTTTGTACGGGAAATCGCCTCTTTTACAGCCCAGTATACTGCGCTGTATATTTTCTTTTCATTGGAAAAGCGGACCTCCATCTTGGTGGGGTGCACATTTACATCCACAAGGCCCGGGGCGATATTTATATACAAAACACACACTGGGAACTTGCCTATCATTACAGAGTTTCTGTATGCCTCGGCGACTGCCGTGCTTATGGTTTTATTTATAATATTTCTGCCGTTTAAGAAAAACACCTGATGACGGCGGTCTTTACGCGACAGCGAAAATGCACCTGTACAACCGGTTACACTTATGAATTCTTCCCTGTACTCAACGTCCAGCATATTATTGGCGTAGTTCTCTCCGTAAACGGCATGGATACAATCAATGACATTGCCTGTGCCGTGGCTTGAAATTACATTTTTGCCGTTACTGATAAGTTTTATGGCAACACCGGGGTGGCACAGAATCATTTTATTTACTACGTCCGTTACCGCCGTGGTCTCCGCTGCATCGTTTTTTAAAAACTTCATACGGGCAGGGGTGTTGAAAAACAAATTGCGGATGATTATCGTAGTACCGTCGGGGCAACCTGCCTCCACATCTTCCATAAGTTCGCCGCCCTCGAAAACTACATTTTTACCGAAGGGGGTATCCTTTGTTTTTGTAAACATCTCTACCCTTGAAACAGCAGCAATACTCGCAAGTGCCTCTCCGCGGAAACCGAGGGTACAGATTTTTTCAAGGTCTTCCTTAGTGGCAATTTTACTTGTGGCATGGCGTGAAAACGCAGTAACCGCATCATCGGGATGTATGCCGTCACCATCATCAGTTACGCGGATATATGTCATTCCGCCGTTTTTTATCTCCACAATAATATTTTTGGCATTGGCATCCACGGAATTTTCGATTAACTCCTTAACCGCAGAGGCAGGACGCTCAACAACCTCACCGGCGGCTATCATATTTGCCAGTTGTTTATCTAAAATATTTATCTTCATACGTTGCCTCCTTGAAATACCGGGCAGTATCAGTTTTCTTTTAATTTCTTTTGAAGCATATAAAGTTCGTTAAGGGCTTCTATGGGTGTCAGTGTTGAAACATCAAGATTCTTTATATACTCTGCGGCTTCATTGGGGAATTCCTCAACCGCAGACGGAGATGCTATATACTCTGCACGGGGTGCATTTACACTTATCTGTCCGTTTTCCAGATTTGCAAGAACCTGCTCGGCGCGGTCTGTAACCTCGGCGGGGACCCCCGCAAGGGCGGCAACCTCTATACCGTAACTGTCCGACGCTCCGCCGGATATGATTTTGCGCAGGAACACAATATCCTTACCGCGTTTTTTGACGGCTATGGAGTAATTTTTTACACCGTCAAGTCTGTCTTCCAGAACTTTGAGTTCATGATAGTGGGTGGCAAACATTGTTTTTGCACCTATTTTACTGCTGACATATTCAGTAACAGCCCACGCGATTGAAAGACCGTCAAACGTACTGGTTCCTCTGCCGATTTCGTCTAAAATAATAAGGCTTTTTGACGTGGCGTTTTTAAGTATATTTGCAACCTCGCTCATCTCCACCATAAAGGTACTCTGCCCCGAAGCAATATCATCGGATGCTCCTACACGGGTAAACACCCTGTCCACTACTCCTATACGGCAGGAAGATGCAGGTACAAAACTGCCCATCTGCGCCATAAGTGTAATAAGGGCAGTCTGGCGCATATATGTAGACTTACCCGCCATATTGGGGCCTGTAATGAGCAAAAATCTCTCGCTGTCAGTATTTAAGAATGTGTCGTTGGGTACAAAGAGAGATGAACTCATTATCTCAACAGAGGGGTGTCTGCCGTCTTTGATTTCAATAACATCGCCGTTATCAACGGTGGGTTTGATATAACCGTTTTCTGCCGCAACACGGCCAAGAGAACAAAAAGCATCTACCGCGGCAATCATCCTTGCACAGGACTGGATACGTTTGAGATTATCTACCACCAATTTCCTTAATGCATTGAAAATCTCAAATTCAAGAGCCGCAATTTTATCCTTGGCACTGGTGACGGAATCCTCGATTCTTTTAAGTTCATCGGTAATGTAGCGTTCACAGTTGGCAAGAGTCTGCTTTCTGATATAATCTGCCGGAACCTTATCAAGATTCGTTTTAGACACTTCAATATAATATCCGAAAACTTTGTTATACGATATTTTTAACTGTTTTATGCCTGTCCTCTCACGTTCCGCCTCTTCTATGGCACTCAAAATCCCAGTGCCTGAATTCTTTACCTCACGAAGGCTGTCAAGCTCGGCATCGTAGCCTTTGCGTATCATATCACCTTCCCTTATGCTGAAAGGTGGATCGTCCGTTATTGCAACGCACAGTGTAAGGCATACATCATCCACAGTATCGAGATTATGCGCAATATTTGAAAGCAGGGGGGATTTGGCGTCTTTAAGAATATCTTTGATATAAGGTGCCTTTTTAAGGCTCTGTCCCAAAGCAAGTAAATCTCTGGCATTGGCACTGCCGTACACTATCTTGGAAGAAATTCTCTCTATATCGGAAAAGCCTCGCAGAGTTTCCTCCAACATACCGCGCATCCTGAAATCTCCGTAAAGTTCTTCAACAGAGTCAAGGCGCATATTGATTTTACCAGTATCAATCAGGGGCCTGTCCACCCACTCCGCCAAAAGACGGGCACCCATGGAGGTGGTTGTTTTATCCAAGACCCAAAGGAGTGAGCCTTTTTTCGTTTTATCCCGCATGGTTGATGTGAGTTCCAGATTTCTGCGGGACGCCATGTCTATTTCCATATACTCGTTTTTAAGGTACAGGCGCACCTTTTTAAGATAACTTAAACTGATTTTCTGTGTTTGTTTAAGATATGCCAATGCTCCGCCTAATGCGCGGATACACAGGGAATGTTTGTCGTATGTAAGAACACCCAGATCAATGGCGTTTTCTTCTATAAGATGTTTCGCCAAATCAATATCATAGTTTTCTGCGGGCATCATACTGTCGAAATAGCCAAATCGCTTTTTCATCTCAACAAAAATACCTGAATCTTCCAGGGAAAGGTCGTTAACTATAAGTTCTGCCGGAGAAAAACATGCTATTACATTGGCAAGGCGGTTTTCGATTATATCGTTTTCACCGAAGGAAGCATAAACGTCTCCCGTGGTGGCATCAATAAACACCGCTCCGAAACCTTTTTCGGAATAATAAACTGATGCAAGATAATTATTTTTATGCTCGTCGAGTACCACATCAAGATTTACCGTTCCGGGAGTGATTATACGGACTACATCGCGCTTTACTATATTTTTTGCGGTTTTGGGGTCCTCCATCTGCTCACATATCGCTACCTTTTTACCCGCAGCAATGAGTTTGGCAATATACCCCTCCACACTGTGAAACGGCACTCCGCACATAGGAATACGCTCAGGGCCGGAACCTTTACCCGTTAAAGTTATATTAAGTATCTCCGATGCTACATAGGCATCTTCGTTAAACATCTCATAAAAATCGCCCAGACGAAACATAAGTATACAATCTTCGTGATTGCTCTTAACCTCTAAATACTGCTTCATCATAGGTGTGGTTTTCTCCGTTGATGACATCTGTTTTTCTCCTTTACCAATTAACTCTACCACGCAACAGCATCTACTCCGCTGTTACCTTCAAGACGGACAACAACTCTGTTGGGCAGACATATAAGGCTTTGTCCGGGTTTTGTAATCCTGCCGGATTTTACTTCGCTGCCGTCGGGGCAACTGCTTTCGGTGACACTTACTCCACCGCGGTCTATTACTACAACATTTCTGCCGTATTGGCTGTCGATATCAATTACCTTCTCCTCTGTAAGGAGAGTCATATCAAATCTTGCATATTCTTTGCCGTCTACCTCTATCACACACTGCTGTGCTCCCGACTGGTTATCAGAAAAACACACAAAAAGCGTGAGCGACAGAGCCAAAACAAAAACTATTATTACATAATCAAAAACTGCAAGTTTTAAGTGTTTAAAAATGTCCCGTAGAGCCAAAACCACCGTCACCTCTCTCGGTATCGTCGAGCCTTTCCACAACATTGAATCTGGCTTTTGCTACTTCCATAATAACAAGTTGCGCTATACGCTCACCGTTTTTGATGGTGTAACTTTCTTTGCTTAAATTTATAAGAGAAACCATAAGTTCTCCCGTATAATCACTGTCTATTACTCCTACGCAGTTAGGCAGTGTTATCCCCTTTTTTGAAGCAAGTCCTGAACGGGCAAACACGAATGCCGCATAGTCAGGAGATGGCAACCCGATTGATATGCCCGTGGGGATTATTTTCCTCTCCAAAGGTTCAAGGGTTACATCCTCTTTAAGACACGCCGTCAAATCCATACCCGCAGAGCCTGATGTGGCATAAAAAGGCACTGTCTTCTCTGTATTGGTATCTAAAAATTTTATCTTAACATCTACCGTCACTTTTTATCATACTCCTCTGTAAAAATGACCTCTTGTAAAGGCTTTGCCAAAAGGTTTGCCCTGCTTATAAAGGGTGAATATCTCCTCTATCTCCTCACTGCTTTCAAAAGTGAAATCAAGCAAGGCACAGGCAATACCGCTGCTGTATATATCGTGCATCTTATCCCCCATATATACGGGAGTGCTGTTATATATAACATTAGTGCAGTTGGTTTTATCCGCAACTACATTAAAATGAGCGCCTTTTCTGTCTATAAGCCTATGGACACCATTGTCACAGGCACATTTTCCGTAAGCAGATTTTATAACACAGTTCTGCACCGTCATAACGGGCACATACCCGTACACAATGGCCTCTGTGGGGATATCCTTGGAAATATTGATTATCCGGTGCATATTAAGTTCCGGCGAAAGACATACGCTTTCAAATCCGTTTTCTTTCAGAAACTTAACAGATTCAGAGTTAAACACGTTCATCCTGACTCCGCCGTGTTTATGGGGTACACTGTCGTAAACCTGCGAAAAGTTTGATGTGCATATTCTGTCGTACCCCGATGCAATATTGCCGAACCTCTCTATGGCGGGTATCTTGACATAAAATCTGTCTGACGAAAATTCGTCTTTATGTTTATCGTAAACGTCTGCGGGGATATAAATACGTTCCGCATCTGTTTTTTCAAGAGTTTTTATCTGCTCGTAAGTCATAGCACCGGCAGTAAATACCGTTTTGTTTGCACCGCCTACAATATTGAGAGTATACTTTGGCGGTTTGGCATCTGCGTTCTGCCGGGTTCTCTCATCTTCAAGTTTTGAAAAGGCATCCCGCCGCATCTCATTAAGTTCTTTAACCGGCAGACTTATCCCCTCGCCGATATTTACGGTGAGTCCGTCAAGTTCAAAGGGAGTTGAGCCGGTTTTGGAAAGTTGGGCAGTTATCCTTTCCTCGGTAAGGGGGACATTAACCGCTTTTTCCACTGTGCAATTTCCTGTAATACTTACAAAATTACCCTCTGCATCCCACACACAAAGTGTGGCTTTTTCGCCAAGGGCAGCCTCAAAACTTGCCGAAACGGGTATTTTACGTCCCTCGTTGCGGCAAAGAGCCTCTGCCCTCGCTTTTGCATTGGCAGAGATGTTTTTATAAACATCGTCGTTATTTTTATCTAAATTAAGCATCTGCCGTCCCGTGGTATTTTCATAGTATCCGCGGGTGAATCCGTTTCGGGAAAACACAGACTGCAAATCCTCAATATCGCAAAGATCAACCTGACCTCCGTTTTTATACTTACTGTAAAGATGGGCAGTCATGGCAACGTAGGCACTGTTTTTCATACGGCCTTCAACTTTTAAAGAATTAACTCCAAGTTTTTCAAGATCGCCGATACGGTCAAGCATACACAAATCTTTGAGACTTAAAAGATATTTGTCCCTGCATACAACATTGCCCTGACAGTCTGCAAGACTATACGGCAACCGACAAGGCTGTGCACAGGCACCGCGATTGCCGGAACGTCCGCCGATGAAACTGCTCATCAGACACTGCCCAGAATAACTCATACACAAAGCGCCATGGGCAAACACCTCAATCTCTGCCTTTGCCCCGGCACAAATATTGCCTATCTCCTCACGGCTTAACTCACGGGAGAGGACAACACGGGAAAAACCCGCCTCCTCCGCGGCTTTTACGCCTTTTAAATTATGCAGTGTCATCTGGGTACTTGCATTGAGTTTCATATCGGGAATATACTTTTTGAGCAAACTCAAAAAGCCCATATCCTGAACTATCAGCGCATCCACACCGTTTACATAACAAAAATGTGCAAACTCCAATGCCTCGGACAGTTTATCATCCTCAATAAGAGTGTTTATGGCAACATACACCTTTACACCGCGCGTATGGGCGTATTTTACCGCGGACACAATCTCTTCATCAGAAAAATTAACCGCATTGGCTCTTGCCGAAAATCTGCTGCCACCGATATACACGGCATCTGCTCCGTTATTTACGGCAACGGTGAAATTCTCATAAGAACCCGCGGGTAAAAGCAACTCTATGCTCATCTGCTACCCTCTAATTTGGCTATTTTGATTTTTAAATTCTGGATTTCTTCTTTAAGGGCATGGTTCTCGTCTTTTAACCGTTTACCTGCGTTATATGCCGAAAAATAATCCTCTTTGTATTTTTTAAGTTCTGCCGCAGTTTCTTCCTGCATATCTTTCATCTTGAAATATTCATCACCCATGTTGATTGCAGATAAAACAGCCACGTTGATTTTGTTAAGAGTCGGGTTTGTGGCGATAGAACGCATCTTCTTATCGACATAAAGACACACCCTCTGTATGTACTCCTCGCTCTCGGTTCCTACCAGTGTATAATCTGAACCGCATATCCTGACTGTCGTCTTTGTTTTATTATCCATACTGCACCTCCATTCAGTTCTATTTCATCAAATAACATTATATCACAAAATATTCAGTAATGGTAGTGTTTTTTTAAAAATATGATAAAAAGCGGACTTTGTCCGCCTTTTATCATTCAACAGTTACAGATTTAGCGAGATTACGGGGTTTATCCACATCGCAGCCCTTTGCAACAGACGTATAATATGCAAGAAGTTGCAAGGGCACTACCGACGAAAATGGCGCAGTAATCCAGTGGGTTTCAGGAAGGTGAATACACCTTACTCCGTTATGAGTAATCCCATCCGGACAAAAACACACCGCATCGGCTCCACGGGTAACGACTTCCCTGAGGTTTGACTCTGTTTTTATATGCAAATCAGGATGGCAGTCAACTGCTATAACGGGAGTATCTCTATCGATCAGTGCGATAGGACCGTGTTTTAGTTCGCCCATGGGATACGCTTCGCTATGGATATAGGTTATCTCCTTCATTTTAAGTGCGCCCTCTGTTGCCGTTACAAAGTCTGAACCTCTACCGATATAATAGATATCTCTGCATCCGGCATAGTGGCCGGCAAGGGTCTTCATCTCCTCTTCGAGACCAAGTGATAAGTGAACATCTGCCGTCACCTTTAAAAGGGCTTCCCTTACCTCTTCCGCCCTTTTAACATCACCGCCCAGACAGTTACAAAGAAAAACACCAAAACTATACAGCACCGCCAGTTGCGCCGTATACGCCTTGGTAGATGCAACTGACACCTCTCTGCCGCAACGGGTATAAAAAGCAAAGTCCGATTCCGTATCTGCCCGACTGTACTGAGTGTTAGTTATCGCAACCGTCACCGCACCCCTCTTTGCGGCAAAGTCCATAGCCGAGAGAGTGTCTGCCGTCTCCCCCGATTGCGTTACGGCAATAACAAGGGTTTTATCATCCACATCATAAAATCCACCCGCAAATTCTGATGCCATAACCGCACAAACATTTACGGGGCAAAGATACCGCATAACAATACCGCCCGTCATAGCCGCATTATACGCCGTGCCGCAGCCAAGCAGATATATTTTATCTGTCCTTTTTACTCTTTCTGCCAAAAACGGGGTGTTTTTTATATCGCTGAGCGTTTTCTCCCCCGAAAGAAGACTTTTAAGAATACGTGGTTGTTCGTGGATTTCTTTAAGCATATAATGGTCGTATCCTCCCGCCTCTTCAAGGTAGGAGTTATGCTTAATCTCCGACGGGGTTTTAGTGATTTTATTACCGTCAAAATCACTAAACTCAACACAGTCGCGTGAGATCTCTGCCACTTCATTATCACCCAGAACATAAATCACGTCGGTTTTATCAGATATTGAATATATATCGGAGGATACAAACATCTCCCCCTCACCCTCACCTATTACAATTGGGCTTCCCTTTCTGGCAGAGAGGATTTTATCACCCGCATCTCTACATACTGCCGATATGGCAAAACTACCTTTTAATTCCCTTACAGTCTTTAAAAAACTTTCCTTGAAATCTCCCCCGCTCTTTATGTGATAATCCAAAAGATGAGGTATTACCTCGGAATCGGTTTCCGACACAAACTTATATCCGTTATCTGCAAGAAACTGACGCAGTTCAGTATGGTTTTCTATTATTCCGTTATGCACAACGGCTATGGTTTTACTGCTGTTGGTATGAGGATGGGAATTTGCTGCACTTGCCCTGCCGTGCGTTGCCCACCGTGTATGCCCTATACCCGTACAGCCCCGCAAAGGGGAGTTTTTACAAATATCTGCAAGGGTATCAACCCTGCCTGTTGATTTGTGTATTTTGATTTTATCTTCGTTTAAAACCGCTATTCCAGCAGAGTCATAACCTCTGTATTCCAGATGTCTTAAACCTTCAACCAGTACCGGCTCTGCATCGCTTTTTCCTGTGTAACCTATTATTCCGCACATATAAACTGCTCCCCGTTTTTTAGTTAGTATGTGCAATAACAAATGAAAATATTGTCACAATCAAAAAAACGCAGCATATACTTTAAACGGGTACAATCATAAATCCGGAAAAGGAGATTTGGTATGTCAGGTTCCGATATTGAAAAAATCACACAGAATATATCCGAGCAGGAAAAAAGTCAGATATTCTCATCACTAAACGGAATTAGCAGTGAAGATATCAAAAAGAAAGTTGAAGCAGTTGACTTAAATCAGGTGGCAGACATTATGCGGAAAATGAATTTAACCGATGCTGCCGAAAAACTCGGCACTATGACAAGTTCCGATATAGTAAATCAACTGTCAAAAAATCCGCAGGTTATAGAAAAACTTAAAAATTTTTTGAAGTAAAGGAGATGGCTATATGGACAGTAATATGATTGAAAAACTTAAAGCGATGCTGGATGACCCACAGACAATCAGTGCTCTGGCAAATACTTTGAACGAAATTATGCCCCAACCTCAATCAGGTACAGAAAGCAGTACTGTGTCGGCTCCGGCAGAGGGCATCAATGACGATCAAAGTGACATGATAATACGCCTTAAAGATGCACTGTCGCAATCATCCTCAGCCACAGACCCGAGAATAAACCTTTTAAGTTCACTCAAACCCTATATGCGTCCCAACCGCTGTGCAAAAATGGATCAGGCAATAAAACTTATACAGATTTCAAAAATTGCTTCCATGTTCAAATAAAGGAGGGAAAAACTTGTATAAACGCTATTACGACGGCTACGGAACAACTCCGCGTTCCGATTTGCCACAAAAGGGCGAGGTAATCATTCCCCGCAGTATCAAAGAAATACCACCGGAGCCTGAGGTTTACAAAGAAAAACAATCAGAGGCTGATTTTACGGAAAACAGCGATTTGTCTTCAACAGGCGAAGTGGCGGTGGCAACTGCACCGGATTTTAATCTGTCGGCCACAAATACAAGAGGGATATTTGACAACATCGGCATTGACGATATAATTCTTATAGGTGTAATTGTTATAATGCTTAAAGAAAAAGTCGACGACACTTTGCTTTTAGTTATTCTTGCCGCGATTTTTATATTCGGATTTATTGATTAAGCATTTACATAAAAAAAGAATGGTATTCTACGAATACCATTCTTTTTTTATGCCGCTAAATTATCTTCATCCGATTCTGCGAATTCGTCATCGTAAACATCTGAATTATCCGACTCCTCATCCGGTGTATCGCCCTCTGACTCGGTGTTGGGTACATCTTCTGTGTTCTCATCCGATTCCCCGTCGGAGGGTTGCATATTTTCCATATCCTCGGCAGACATTCCATGTCCCCCACAGTACTCTTGGGGAACATTGCCTTTATCGTAATAACTTACAATCTCTGTACTGTTACCCTCTTCGTCAAAACAGTTTTCCGTATAAAGTTTGCCCGTCTGCGAACAGATTGTCACTGCTTTCAAGCCCAGGGGTCGGTTGAAACTTTTGTTGGGGAGATTTCTGTGGATTTGCGTCATTACCTTTTTCCACAAATTAAGAGCCGGGTTGGATGCAAAAGACGGCAAAGACTTAGAAGAGTCATAACCTACCCATACAACTGCCGAATAATACGGAGTGTATCCGGCAAACCATCTGTCGGTATCATCATCTGTTGTACCGGTTTTACCGCCGGTATCCATACCGGGAATTGATGAACCGGCAGCCGTTCCGCTTGTTACAACGCCTTTAAGAAGTTGGTTTGTAAGATACGCCGTGGTGGGTTTGAATGCCACATTACTCTCGGGCTTTTTAGTAAGAAGGGTTTTACCGTTGTTATCTTCTACTTTAAGATAGATAACCGGCTTTATATACACACCGTCATTAGCAAAGGTACCGTAAGCAGATGTCATCTCTAAAACAGTTACACCATCTGTAAAGCCGCCCAATGCCAGTGATGCAAGGGTTCTGTCGGTATAAGTTTTGCCGTTACGGATATCTTTGTCTACCAATGTGGTAAAGTTAAGTTTATTGGTCATATAATCAAAAGACTTATCAACCGTAACTTTTTGCAAAACCTTGATGGCGGGGATATTTGCCGATACATTTACCGCAGTGCGGACAGATATGTTACCGCGGAAGTAGTTATAATAGTTTTTCGGCTGCCAACCGTTGATATTTATCTCCTCGTCGGGTACCATGGAATCAGGAGTTATAAGTCCCAAATCCAAAGCAGGAGCATACACGGACAAAGGCTTGATTGATGAACCTGACTGGCGCACTGTCTGCGTTGCACGGTTGAGCAATCTGCTGCCGGTCTTTGCTCCTCTGCCGCCTACGATTGCCTTTACATAGCCTGTTTCGGGTTCAGTAACAACAATCGCTGCTTGAAGTTCACTCCCACCCGAGGAAGGAAAGTTGCTGTCATCTTCAAAAACCGCCTCGGCGTGATTTTGAACATTTTTATCAACTGTTGTATAAATTTTAAGACCGCCCTTGAATACCTTCTGGGTTGCAACGGCTTCTGTGTAGCCGTATTCCTTCATAAGGTCGTCTATAACATCTTCAACTATCTGGTCGGCAAAATATGACTGACTGGAACTGAGCAGTTCATCACCTTTTTTAAAGTTGAGTTCTTCTGCTACCGCTTTGTCATAATCCTGCTGGTCTATATAACCAAGTTCCAGCATCTTGGACAAAACCAGACGCTGTTTTTTAATATTTTCTTCTTTATTGCTATGGGGGTCATACAAAGACGGGAACTGCGTGATTCCCGCAATTGAAGCGGATTCTGCAAGTGTAAGGTCACTGGCAGGTTTATCAAAATACACCCTCGCCGCCGACTCTACACCGTTACAGCCATGCCCTAAATATATGGTGTTAAGATAAAGTTCCAGTATCTGTTGTTTGGAAAGTTTTGTTTCAAGCACAAGGGCACGGATTATTTCTTTGATTTTTCTCGTATATTTTCTGTCACGCTCACCGGTGAGGTTTTTTACAAGTTGCTGGGTAATTGAACTTCCGCCATAGGTTGAGCCGCCTTTGAATACCTCATTAAGTACGGCACCCGTCGTCCTTTTCCAGTCAACACCGTTATGGCTCAAAAAGCGCTGGTCCTCAATCGCAATAAACGCGTCCTCCAACCAATTGGGGATTTCGTCTATATCAATCCAGATTCTTTTGCCGCCGGAGGACAGATATTCAAATTCCTCATACTCGCCGGTGGCGGGATTCTGCCAGTACAAAACGCTGGTAAGGTCAAGGTCCGTCGCGCCGACAGATTCATTCATGGCAAAGTCAAGATCCCGAATCGTCCAGCCGACAAATACCGCAACGGCAATAAATACCGCCAGTACGGCATATATAAAAAGCCTCATCTTACTGATGTGCTTCTTTTTATTTCTTCTCCTTCTTGCCGGTTTTGCCATAATGCACCTCCGCACATAATTTCACTTAATATGATTATACCATATAATACATATTTTTTATATTACAATTTAAAAACATTTTATACATATTTTTCTTCTTTTATCAGATACTATGACTCAAAGGAGATCCGTTATGAATAAAAGTTTATATTTTAAAATATGTTCCGCCGTAATCGGCACTTTTTTAATTATATGGTCAACGGCTTTTGCCGTTTTTATTGTAAAAGAAAGGAAAAAACCTGCTCCCGACATACCCGAACAAAGAGCCGAAACTGTGCAGAAAACAGTTAAAAGCGCAGAGATAAGTCACTATCTTATCCACACACAAGACGGCAAGGTGGTAGTATACGAAGTATACTCCAACGGGTATTCAAAACCTGTTACCATACCCGACATCTATGTAAAGGACCTTACAGACTATGACAGAAAATATTTTGAAAACGGCTTTATGCTTGAAGACATATCCTCACTCGCATCTATGATTGAGGACTTTACAAGTTAAGCAGTGGCGTAAAAAGACGTGCCCAAAACAGGTTCGTATACTAACGCAACTGCTTAAAAAAGCGACTCAAAGAGTCGCTTTTTTTATTTTTATTCGAGTTTAGTTCCGCATTTGGAACAGTATTCTGCTTCAACGTCGTTATCATTACCGCAGAAAGAACATTTTTTTGTTTTTTTACCGCCAAGTTCACTTTCAAGGCTTTCGAGTTGTTCTTTAAGAGCGGTGACTTCCTCAACAAGTTGACTGATTTTATCAGCATTATCAAGTTCATATTCAGCCACACCGTAATACAGTTCGCCGATAAGGGCATACCTGGTGTTTATCTCGTCCTTTACCTGGGCTGCCTTGAATTTGATTTTAGTCTGCTGGGCAATCTCTCCCGATACCTTTGCCGCATCCTTTGCGGTCTTTGTTAAAATCTTTTTTGCAGAATCGAAAAATGTCATAATGCTGCCTCCTTTATTTATTATATTTTTATTATTCAACATCAGTTTCTGTCTGCTGCGCGGTTGCCTGTGCCTCCGCGTTTAACCTCTCTATCGTTGCATCTACTTCGGCACGGATATTTGCAACCTGTAATTCCAGAGAGGCAATACGCTCCTCCTTATCTGTAAGTTGTGCAGTAAGCGATGTTACCTCTTGCTTTAAAGACTCCACCTGCAAGGTGTCCGTCTGAGCGCCGGATGCCAATTTGTAACTTACGAAAAAAGACAGGGCAAACACAACTACATAGCCAAGAACATAAAGTCCTATCTTCCACGCAGTCCTTCTTCTGCTAACTCCCGAGTTGATATAGTAATTCATTTGATCACCTCTATTTACATTTCAACGGCTCTGCCTGTATCAAACAGATAAATGTATTTTTTATAAACACGTCTGCCCGTAAGCAATTCCAGTGCTTTTTCGTAGTATTCAAGTTGCATACGGTATCTGCCCCGTATCCGCTCCTCGAACTCTGCTTCCGTCAGTTTGCCGCGTCTGTCGGTTTTATAATCCACTAAAATCAGGTTGCCGTCTTTATCGGTAAAGTAGGCATCTATCATTCCCTGTACAACGATTTTTTCGTCTGTCTGCGCACGGGGGAAAATCTCATTTGCCTCAACCAAAATCTCAAATGGCGCCTCACGACAAACATTATCTGACACAAGCATCTCTTTGCCAGGAGTAGAGCCAAAGAACTTCTTTATGGCACCGATATCTACACACGCCGCCTCTTTATCTGTTATAATACCATCTTTGGTAAGTCTTTCTATCTCTCCTTCTATTGTATACCCGTCAGCAAGTGATGTCAATTCTATTTTTTGCATACAAAGGTGCATCACCGTGCCGATACGCGCCGCATCAAGTTGTGCTTCGCCACTTATAAAGCCGGGCTGTTTAAGTGTAGGCATACGGTAGATACGGTACGAATCATCATCGGTTTCGTTGATGCGTTTGATTTCCGTAACCGTAATGTTGCGGGGAATTTCAGTATCGTTTTTATAAGGATATTCATAAGTGAGTCTGCTCAATATCTCCCCTTTATACTCGGAATGAGCGCTCTTTTTAGGAATTTGAATTTCGGATTCGCTATCACTTTCCCATTGTACCCCCAAGGTATATATTGGCACTACCTCACGGCGTACAAATCCGCATACTGGAAGATGCCTGATCGCATTGCCGCCGTCCTCGTACAATGCCTGGCACACCCATTTGAGATACGTTCTTGCCATTGATACGGATTTCTGATGTATTTTATCCTCTGCACCTTCACATTCCTGACGTATGTCTGCCATGAATTTTACATAATTATCAACAACACCGGTTATGAAAAGTTTTTCCCTTGCACGGGTGAGCGCCACATAAAGCAGACGCATCTCCTCGGACAGGTTTTCTTCAAGTATTTTTTCCTTAATAGCGTTTTTAACCGTGGGCACATAGGAAAAACGCTTTTTCTCATCAACATAGTCTATTCCAAGACCCAGTTCATGGTGCATAAGCACTTTTCCGCTTAAATCCCGTGTGTTGAATTTTTTACCGCACTGGCTCAGAAAAACAACGGGGAATTCCAGTCCTTTACTCTTGTGGATGGTCATTATCCGCACAACGTCATCATTCTCACCTATCAGTTTGGCTCCCTGTCCTTCGTTGCCGCCCATATTGATTGCATCCACATATCCCGCAAAGGCAGATATGTCGCCGCCGTTATTTATGGCGTATCCGGTTGCTCTGTTTATAAGTGCGCGGATATTTGACTTTTTAAAGGACGCCCCGGGAAGTGTGCCTATAAACTCCATATAGTTCGTATCGCTTACCAGATACCACAAAAACTCGTCCGCCGCCATTATCTTTGAACGCTCACGGTAATCACTTATTTTATTCAAGAAACTTTTTACCTTTTTACTGAGGATATCGGCTTTTTCGCTATACTTGGCGAGAGCATCATAATATGCGCCACGTCTGTCGGCAGTACGGATTTTTAAAAGTTCTCTGTCCGTAAAATTATAGACGGGACTGCGCATCACCGATACGATGTTTATATCGTCGTAAGGGTTGCTTATGATTTTCATAAAACTTATAAGCAATCTTACCTCTTCGCAGTCAAAATACCCAATACCCGTATCGCAAAACGCGGGAATACCATGGTCGGCAAGGCTGTCGGCAAAATACTCGCCGCTGTTTTTAGTGCCGCGCAAAAGTATGGCAATATCCCTGTACATTACAGGGCGGTACCCTCCTGCACTCTTATCGTAAACCTTATAGCCGCTATCGACAAGGCTGCGGATTTTACGACTTACAAGTTCCGCTTCCGCAATCAGGTTGGCAGGTTTTTCGCTCGATTCTTCGCTATCAGTATCATCGGAGGCGTCTACGATACACAAATCTATATACCGGGTATCATCGTTTAAATCCTCATAGGCGGCACCTGCATAGAGTTTTTCGTCGTCACTGTAATCGAGTTCTCCCACACTCTGACTCATAACACGGGAAAACACTAAATTTACAAAATCCAGTACCTCAGGACGGCTACGGAAGTTTTTGCTCAGAATAATCTTATTATATGCACTGCCCTCGCCGTAGGGTGTGTAGGTGTCGCTTTTGTGTTTGAAAAGCATGGGATTGGCGTTCCTGAAACGATAGATACACTGCTTCATATCACCAACCATAAAAATATTGGGGCAACCGTCAGGCTCTCGCGAAACCGCCTTGAAAAGCGCCTCCTGAACACCGTTACAGTCCTGATACTCATCTACATAAATTTCCTCAAACCTCTCCCGCTGCGACTCGGCAACTTCGGAAAAAAGCGGATTGGTGAAAAGGTTAAGCGCAAGATGCTCTATATCGTTAAAATCCACCAGATTATTTTCACGTTTATAGTTTGTAAAAGTTTTAGAAAACTCCTCTACAAGTTGGCACAGTTTTTCCACACAGGGACTCATATATTCAAGGTCTTTTTTTATAACCTCAACCGACAGATTAACCTTGTTTACCATAATGCTTTTAAGGGTGTCTCTGCCTTTTTTGCGCAAAAGTTTTATGTCTTCCCAAAGGTCGGGGTCCATATTTTTATTAGGCCGCATTGTGCTGAACTTATAATCCAGGGTGCACTCATACACACTGTCCCAACCCTCATCGCAACGACGGTATATATTACGGGCAAGGTTCATCTCCTCGCCTATTACCTCCATAACCTTTTCGAAAGATTTATCCAAAAGGCACAGGCGCATCGCACGTTTATAGCAGTGAGCCGCGTAACTTGCATCTATCTTTACTTTTTGGAGCATAAACCCGAGTTGATTATCACATTCGCCGGTGTAAATTCTGCAACATTCATCAAGATAACCTTTCGGGTCGGCGGTACTTAAAGAGAATTTATAAATACTTTTTACGATATCTTCGATATCGTCGTCGCGCCGTTTGGTGAGAGAATTTATAAGACGCAGAAAAGTTTTATCTTCTTCCTCATAGTGCTTGTCTAAAACGTCGCTTATGGCTTTGTTTTCAAGCATGGCAAGGTCTGCGGTATCACCCACCTTGAAATCAGGAGAGAGTCCCAACAAATGGAAGTTATCTTTTATTGTGTCAAGGCAAAACCCGTGAATGGTACATATTGCCGCTCTGTTTATAAGCGCAAGTTGTCTTTTGAGTCGGGGACTGTCGCTTTCGGCAAGTTTTTCCGATATTTTATCGGCAATTCTGCCCTTTATCTCGGAGGCTGCTGCCTTGGTAAACGTAACCACCAGCATCCTGTCTATATCTGTTCCGTCCTCTGCCATAATCCGCTGTATGATACGCTCTACCATTACGGCAGTTTTACCTGAACCCGCAGCCGCAGTGACAAGAATATCCGTAACGGGAGCCTCAATAGCCTGAGCCTGTTCCTTAGTCCACATTCGACTCACCTCCTATGCTGTCCCAGATTTCCTCATCTTTAAGGGTGTCTATATATTCATAATCATTTCCTTTTTTGCTTACATCAAAACCGCACACGGACTTATACCCGCACCACTGGCAGGGAGAAAAGGATTTTTTGTTATAGGGCCGCATATCTATTCTGCCCTCGGTCATCTCCTTACAAAGTTCCTTTATAACCCGACGCAGATGCTTATCCAGGGCAACAAAATTACCGTAGGTGGCTTTTTTTGCACCGGAAGCGGTAACGGCATCAGTGGCGCCTATTAACTCCTCTTCACCCAGCATAAGGCCTTTCATTTTAAGTTCCGAGGCTATTTCTTTTTCTGTTTTATCCTCGTCCCATTTATTATCTGCTTTAAATATCGGGTCGTCCACCTTAAAGTACAGTGCACCGCCGTATCTGTAATTACTGTTACTGCCCACAAGGGCATTGAGATACACAAAAAGTTGTATATCAAGGCCATAAAACACATCGTTAAGGCTGAACACCTTATTGCCTGTTTTATAGTCGACTACCCTGATATAATCACCATTTTCGCCATGGTAAACGTCACTGCGGTCAATTACACCTGTTACTTTGGCTTTTCTGCCGTCGCCAAGTTCGAATTCTATACAGCCTATATTATCATCATCAAACCGCATTTCATAACCGAGAGGCTCAAAACGGGAGTTATTTATATGGTCACGAATCAGGCTGAAACACCTGAAAATACTGCCCCGCAAACGCCTGATAAGATACATTTTGCGTTTTGATATATATGCGCTGTTATCTGTAAGTTGTTTGATAAATTCTTCTATAAACAAGTCGATTTTGCCGTAGATATACTCGTCGGTGACGGTTGCAAAGTTATAGCCGTCCTTATCCATATCGCGGCAGAGTCTTTCTATAACACCATGAACGAAGGAACCTGTATCCATAGCGGTTATATCAAACCCCTTATTATCTTCAAGTTTTAATATATATTCCAAAAAATACGAAAATCTGCAAGAACGATACCGTTGCAGTCTTGATATTGTTGTATAAAATTCGTCAGGTACAAACTGTTCCATAAGTTGACGGTCTATCTGTCCTGCTGCATTGGTATAGGAGTAATACTCATCAAGTTTTGTGCCGAAATCGAAATTACGGCAAAAATAATCATACACATCAAGCCACACGGGACTTATATCGCCCCCGTTTTTATACTCGGTGATTTTTTCAATCATTTTCTCCAACGTGGGTGCCTGGGCTGTGATATAGTCCATCTGTGAAAAATCATCGGTACTTTCTATAATATCGCTTTCAATCTTCAAGCCGACAAACATCCGCTGAAAATCGGACAACACAAAAGAAGGTCTTAATGCTCTTGCACTGTTATCAGACCTTGAAAAAGATATAAACAAAAACTCTGACGGCACAGTAAAGGTACTGTACATAAAAAATCTTTCAAAAAACGCTCTTGTTTTACTGTCGGTGGAAAGTTCTATTCCGCCGTCTGCCAAAACGGACTTATCTCTGTCGCCTATAAGTTCGCCAGTAACGGGGGGCGCGGGGAACACGCCGTCATTTACGCCAAGAACAAAAAGGATTTTTATATTATCCATTTTGCTTCGGGTTATGTTGCCTATGGACACGTTATCAAGGGATGTGGGAATAAAGCCCGTTGAATATCCCGAAAATGCCGTCTGCAAAAGGGTACGGAAATTACCTACATTGACGGTTTTATCACCGGAAACATCATTAAGTGCATCGAGAGCGCCTATTATGATATTCCAGATTTTCTCGTATTCTTCACCGTGTTTTACATCCTGCTCCTTCTCAAACAAGTTCAAACGCTGCTCTATATGGCTTACAAGGCCTATGCTTACAAGATACTCGTACAGTTTACGGCATATATGCGATACACTATGTCTGCCTTTGATACTGTCGTGGAAAGACACAAGGGGTTTGATGACGGTATCTCTTATACTGCAAAGTTTTTCTGCTTCGCCATCTTTTAATTCACATTTAGATATAAGGGTATTCCACTTTTCGTCATTTACCCAGGTGCTTTTTTGCATATTGGTGCTGCGGCAGTAATTTTCAAGTACATATATACTGTCTTCGTCCCCGTCGCAAAGGCCGGACTTTAAAAACGCAAATACGTTATCTGTCCTGTAATCGTTAATGTAAATATCTATTATATTGAGCACAAAAGATACGATGGGATGATTTATTGCGGGGGATTTTTCGTCTATAAAATACGGGATGCCGTGTTTTTCAAAAACAGGCTTTATAAACGGGGCGTATGTGCCCATATCACTGCATATAATACCGATATCCTTAAACCGGTATTTACCTCCCTGACAAAGACTGATTATCCTGCGGGCAGTCTGCTCCGTTTCCTCATAAGGCGTTGCGGCAGAAGTTATACTGATATCTGTACAGTCGCCGTCATATACACCCTTAGGGTATGGAAACAGGTTTTTTTCAAGAAAGGCAAGTTCCCCTTTATGCTTACGGTTCTCTCTTAAAACGACGGGTTGTTTAAGTTCTATACCCGAAGCGGCACACATACGTTTGATTTTATCAACCGTATCCGTTATCGGTGCAAAAAGCACATGGTCTGAGCCGTCTGTACAAAGAGTTATATATACGTCCTCCGCCTTTAAGGCGAGTTGACGGATTATTTCGAGTTCCTGAGGGATGAAACTGGTAAACTCATCAAAAAAGAATACTGTTTCACTGTAATCGCCGTCTGTGGCAATCTTCTCTGCCAACAGGGTGGCGCCATCATCTGAATTAAATCCCAGTTCACCTATACGGCGCACATATTCCGTATAGACCTTTACAATATCTGCAATCTTCATCTGCAAACGGGGATTCATTTTACCGTTTTGGCAGATATCGTCAAGCATCTCGGGAGAAACACGGTATTTTTTAAACTCACCAACGAGTTTTAAACACACATCGGAAAAACCCGAAAGTTTTGACATTTTCGAAAAATATTCCAGTTCCGTATAGGAAATAATATCTGCCATAATTATATTTTTAACCATGGGCGACAGAACATCCGTAATGCCGTTTGCCGACTCCATACGGCTGATCATCTTATTAAAGGAGGTTACCTCTACCGTTTCGGGGCTGATACTGCCTACGCTGCTTAAAAGTTTATGCTCCGCAATATGGGTATACTGCTCAGGAACTGCAAGAACAGATTTTTTGCCTTTACCAAGACGGGTAGATATACAATCTGTAATATAGCCGGTTTTGCCGTAGCCTGAACGCCCGTAAATCAATTGTATCGCCATATATAATCCCTCCTTATTTACATTTTACAAAAATTTATGTACCAAAAAATGTACACTTGCCAGTATAAAACAAAAACGGCAGCTATTGCTACCGTTTGACCACTTAAAACTACGCTATTTTACTGATTTTAGTCGCAAGTTGAGATTTCTTTCTTGCAGCTGTATTTTTGTGGAAAATACCCTTTGCAACAGCCTTGTCAATCTTCTTATACGCTTCTCTGCAAAGTGCAACGGCGTTTTCCTTATCACCGTTTGCGATATATTCTTCAAATTTTCTAATGCAAGTTTTTAAGTTGCTCTTGATCATCTGATTTCTGAGTGTCTTGGTCTCAATAACTTTTACTCTTTTTTTCGCAGATTTGATATTCGGCACAGTTTCCACCTCCATATTCCTCTAATAGTCACTGAGTTATTCTATCACACATTTTTCCAAAAATCAATACCCAATTTAAATTTTATTCTTTTTTTCTAATTTTTCTGCTAATTCTGCCCGAGGAGTGACGTACATAGTACTGTAATTTACATAAATAACCATACCCGGTTTGGCGCCTGACGGCTTTTTTACATTATAAACTTCTGTATAATCTACCGGTACTGTGGCAGAATTTCTGCCCTTACTGTAATACGCCGCAAGAATACCAGCTTCTTCATAAGTGCGGTCTGGTACCTGCATGGCATCCTCTGTTTTGACAAGCACATGGGAGCCGTGAATCTCTTTTGTATGCATCCATATATCCGTGGGACGGGAAAGTTTTAATGTTACATAATCGTTTTGCTTATTATTTTTACCTACATAAATATCGTATCCGTCACTGCTTACAAAATGAAGAGGCGTAGGCTTTTCCGCCTTTTTGCAAGCAGTGA
>SVKG01000085.1 GCA_015068565.1 Oscillospiraceae bacterium
ATGCATAATTGCTTATATCTCCCATACCTGTACCCCCTTTTTTAACAAACTATTGAAACTGCTCTGTTCTCTTCTTTAAATATATCGGCAAGACGTTCATTTACATATTCGAGAGTAACAGTGTCATAGATTTCGTGGAATTTAAAAGTGTTTACTCCGTAGAGAACATTTTTTAAAACCATCCTGCCTATACTGCCAACATCGTTGAAACTTCTTGCAAATGAGCCGAGAATTGAACGGCGTACACGTTCAAACTCCTCTGCGCAAATACCCTTTTTGGTGTACTCCTCTACTCTTTTGCGGATTCTTTCGCAAACTTCTTCCGGATTTTCACTCTCTCCGCCGAATATAGCACAGGAATACTGGGGTGCACACATAACATCTGTATCAAAGGATGCATTTATAAGACCTTCCTCGTACAGTTCGTTATAAAGGTCACTGCTGTCTCCGGCTATTACTTTTGTGATAATCTTCATGGCGATTTCGTTCTTTAAAATATCGTCACCATCGTGAGTCTGATTATCTTTATAACCCATATCAAACAGAGGTATTGATACTTCCAGAGAACTTTTGATTTCCTTTTTATATGCACCGTCGGGCTCGTCGGGATATACGGATACCGCTTTGCCAAAACCCTCTTTTACAATGGCTTTTTCCACAATAGCAGCAACCTCGTCAGGGTCAACATCTCCTGCAACACACACCGCCATATTAGACATATTATAGAATGTTTCGTAACAGGTATAGAGAATGTCTTTATCTATCTTTGATATGCTCTCTACCGTTCCTGAAATATCTGTATTTACCGGCGTGTTCTTATAAAGGGCTTTAAGGAGATTGAACTGAACACGCCAGTCAGGATCATCATCATACATACGGATTTCCTGACCGATAATACCCTGCTCTTTTTCTACATTCTCATCCGTAAAATACGGCTCCTGAACATAAGAAAGCAAATGCTCAAAACATTCATTGAAATTTTCTGTACACGCAAAAAGATAGCAGGTAGTATTAAACGAAGTGAAAGCATTGGCATTGGCGCCGTAATCTGAAAATTTATCAAAGGCATTACTGCCGTCGGGCTGTTCGAACAGTTTATGTTCAAGAAAATGGGCAATCCCGTCGGGAACTTTTATTGCTTCATTTCCGCCTTTGGGAATAAACTCACTGTCTATCGACCCGTATCGGGTGCCTATTACCGCATATTTTTTACAAAATCCTTTTTTGGGAATTACAAAAACGCCAAGACCGCTTTTGTGTTCGCCTATATACATAGTCTCACCAAGGTGAGGATTCTCTGTTTTGATAAGTTTCACGGTTATTCCCTTCCTTTCAAAAAGTACACGGTGTCAAGAACTATCTTTGAAAACGCTTCTGTAATCTGCTCTTTTGTAACTTTGTTGATTTTATCCACTACTTCTTCAACCGTACAAATCTCACCATAGAGCATCTGTCCAAGATAAAAATCCTTCATGGCATAAGGATTATCATAGTAAGAACGGAACTGGCTTATGAGGAATCTCTTTCCTTTCTCTTCCTCTTCGGCAGTAAAATCTCCTGCTACTACTTTATCAAGTTCGTTGAGAATCTCGGTTTTTGCACGTTCAAAGTTAGCAAATTCTATACCCGAACTTATGAGCATAATTTCAGAGTATTTATCGAGTTTGCTCGACACATAATACGCCAGTGAGGATTTTTCGCGGACATTATTGAAAAGTTTAGAATGTGAACCGGCTCCGAAAATACTGTTGCCCACAAGCAACGGATAATAAAGGTCGTCCTTAAAATCCGTAAAAGTACGGAGCCCCATAACAAGTTTGCCCTGAACCACATCAAATTTTTCTTCTACATTATTGTTACCGGCAGAGTCCGCCTTTACAATATCAAAATTTGCAGATGCAATATTGAACTGTATCTTTGAAAAACCTTCGGTCAGATTTTTCGCTACGCTGTCAATATCGCACATTCCAACCACAAATATGTCAATAGGACTTTCCGTTATAATACTGCTGTAATGCTCATACAGATTTTTTTCGTCAATCTGTTCAAGATCCTCTACATATCCGTATTCGCTTATTCCCGCGCTCTCGTCCTTGCACATCTCTTCAAGACAGCGGATAGACGCGTACGCCCTTTTGTCGTTTATAATGCCCTCTATACTCTCTTTGAGGTTCTTCTTCTCGGTTTGTACGATTTTTTTGACGAATCCGCCGTTTTCCGTAGCGGGATTGAACATAAACTCAAACATCATATCAAACACATCGGGCAGCACATTCTCCCCTGCCACCTTCTCGTCTATAACGCTGAAAGTCGCCGTCAAAGTCTGGGTGCCTCCCTTACGGGAAACCGTTATATCGTACGCCGTTCCGTAAAGTTTTTCCAGATGTCTGTTAATATCTTTCATAGCGGGGTACTTGCCTGTACCGGCCTTTAACACTCCTGCAAGTAAAGAATTTTTTGTAACCTCTCCGCGGGATACAGGTCTGTGCAGACACATAGACACCGACACTGTCTTATATTTATCGTCCTGTATATAATACAGATTTATCCCGTCGCAAATACTGATTTTTTGCAATTCGTTCATTATAAGTTCTCCTTCCGGTATTTATCAGCAATATAATTATACTGCCCAAACATTATTTTTTATTGCATAAAATGTTAATTATTATGTGTTTTGCAGTTAAATATTGATTTTTCACCCTTTATTTGATATAATAATACCATTATTAACAGATTTTTTCAACTTATAAAAAATTAATTTTCAAGAAACGCGGTGAACAAAAAATGGTTCAAACAGAAATTTTAATAAAATCATCCCTGGATGGCACCATGCAGCCCTCTTTGTTTTATAAATCCGAATCCTCGGAAAAACGGCCTCTGCTGGTAGGGTTACATACATGGAGTTTTGACAGATTCAACCAGATAGAAAATATGCTCCCCTATGCGGAAAAATACGACTTTAACCTGCTGCTCCCGGAGTTCAGAGGGAATAATCTCGAATCCAACCCCAACTGCACTCTTGCCTGTGGCTCCCTTTACGCCAAGCAGGACATTAAAGACGCTATTGATTATGTTATTGAACACGAAAACGCAGACAGGGAAAACATCTTTCTGCTCGGACTTAGCGGCGGCGGACACATGGCTCTGCTGATGTCGGCATTCTGCCCTGAATATTTTAAGGCTGTCGGCTCTTATGTGCCGATTACCGACCTTAAAAAATGGACAGAGCAAAACCCAAGATACAAAAATCACGTTCTCGCTTGTTGCAACAATGACGTTGACGAGATGATTAAAAGATCGCCTATGACATACGCCGATGAAATCGCAAAGGCTAATCTTAAAATTTTTCACGGTAAGTACGACGCCGTAGTTCCGGTTACACAAAGCATTGAGTTATACAAC
>SVKG01000086.1 GCA_015068565.1 Oscillospiraceae bacterium
TGCATTTTTATGGCCGATAACAAACTTTTTCTTTACGGTTTCGTATTGATCTTCGCCTTCATCAAAATACTCGGTTTCGTTGCCATCGCCCGTCATAACCACAGCATCAATCTTGGCGGCATTGCAACGATACACATAATCTTTTGCTTTAAGCATATTGGTAGCCTGAATTACTATTGCACCGATTTTGTGTAAGGCAAGAATACAAAACCAGAAATAATAACTTCTTTTTAAAACAAGTAAAACCTTGTCGCCTTTTTTGATACCCATATATTTGAAGTAATTGGCTGCTCTGTTGGATTCGAGCATCATATCTTCAAATGTAAAGCGCTTTTCTTCCCCCGTAGACGATACCCAAAGCAACGCGAGTTTATCAGGCTTTGTTCTTCCAAGTTCGTCAACTACGTCGTATGCAAAGTTAAACGACTTGTCATAAGTAAGGGTATAATTTCTCTGTGCATCTTTGAGAGAAATAAAATCATCCCTGGATGCACCTACAAATTTTTCGTATATTGGCATTTCTGTTTCCTCCAAGCGTCTATTTAATTACTACGGCGATAAACTGAGCCTGCTTATCGCCAAGTGCTACCTCCGCATGAGGAATACTTGAATCAAAATATACACTATCGCCCTTAGCAAGTTCGTACGATATATCGCCTATATAGAATTTCATTTTTCCCGACAGTACATAATTGAATTCCTGTCCGTCATGGCATTTCATAACGGGCGGATTTTCGTCGGGTGTAATGGTAACGAGGAAAGGTTCTGCTTTTTTATTTCTGAAAGTATAAGCAAGATGTTTATAATCGTACTCATGTTCTCTTTTTACAGAATATCCTTCTCCTTTTTTTACCGCACAGCACATAGAAAGCGTGGGTGCATCGCCACTGATAAGATCAAGCACATCAACACCTAAAATGTCTGCCGCATTATAAATAATGCTGAATGTAAAATCAGTCTCACCTTTCTCGTAAGAAATATAAGTTTCCTCGTCAATGCCGAGTTGTTCTGCCATTTTGGCAGTAGATATTTCCATATCCTCACGCATTAAAGCAAGACGCAATCCTATATCTTTAATCTGGTTATTCATATAGAACCCCCCTCTGAATCAATAGTTGTATCCGATGTTTACTGCATTTATGTTTGCATCAAAAAGATTTTGCTTTTTGGCAGATACAACTTTTGCCATTGCCTTTTCAATAACAGTATATGGAATGACATCGGCGTGTTTTATCATGTGTCCCATCATAATCATATTGGCAAGACCGCTGAGTTTTTCTGTCGACGCAATCTGTGATGCAGGAATGTAGAACACCTCAACATCAGTACGCTTAACCTTTCTCTCAATAAGAGAACTATCAACAAAGATCTTACCACCGGAAACAACAGTATCTTCGTATTTATCAAGTGAAGGTGCATTTAAAGCCACTAAAACATCCGGCTTGTCAACAATGGGCGAACCCACCTTGGTGTCGCTTACAATAACACTGCAATTCGCTGTTCCTCCGCGCATTTCGGGACCATAAGACGGCAACCAACTTACTTCTTTATTTTCTATAAGTCCGGCGTAGGCAATAAACTTACCGGCAAAAAGTACACCCTGTCCGCCAAAACCGGCAATTAACATCTGTTTACTCATTATTTTGCCTCCTTTTCAGCGTATTTGTCCTTGTAAACACCCAAAGGATAGTAAGGCATCATATTCTCTTCCAGCCATTTAAGTGAATCCTCAGGAGTTTTTCCCCAGTTTGTGGGGCACGTTGAGAGAACTTCTACCAACGAAAAGCCTTTTCCGTCAATCTGATTCTGGAAAGCCTTTTTAATCGCTTCCTTCGCTTTTTTGATGTTTTTAACATTATTAACGGCTACTCTTTCAAGATAAGTCGCCCCGTCAACATTTGACAACATTTCACAAACTTTAACAGGGTAACCAACTTTTTCAACATCTCTGCCGTAAGGTGAAGTCTGTGTAACCTGACCAGGCAAAGTTGTAGGAGCCATCTGGCCGCCTGTCATACCATAAATTGCGTTGTTGACGAAAATAACGGTAATGTTTTCGCCTCTTGCTGCTGAATGTACGGTTTCTGCGGTACCAATAGCAGCGAGGTCACCGTCACCCTGATATGTAAATACGATGTTGTTGGAGTCAGAACGCTTAACGCCTGTTGCAACTGCCGGAGCACGACCATGTGCTGCCTGTACCATATCTACATTGAAATAGTTATAAGTAAATACAGAGCAACCAACTGATGCAACACCAATGGTTCTGCCGCGAATACCGAGTTCGTCAATGGCTTCCGCCACCAAACGGTGAATAATTCCGTGTGTACAACCGGGGCAATAATGCAACGGGTTGTCAGTAAGTGCTTTGGGTTTTTCGAATACTACCATTATTTGTCACCTCCGATTTTATCTGCTTCTTCGATTGATTCGAGAATGTTTTCAACAGTGTGCAACATACCGCCTGTTCTACTGCAAAGAAGTACAGGCTTTTTGCAACGTGTAGCAAGTTCGATATCTTCAAGCATCTGTCCCATATTAAGTTCAACAGATATAAACGCCTTGACTTTGTCAGCGGCTTTGTTGAGCACATCTTTCGGGAACGGCCACAAGGTAATGGGACGAATCATACCAACTTTAATGCCTTTTTTACGGGCTTCGTCGATAGCGTTCTGCGAAACTCTTGCGGCAACGCCAAATGCAACTATACAGATTTCTGCATCATCCATCATATATTCATCATACATAACTTCATTTTCTTCAATCTGTTTATATCTCTGATATCTTTCGATATTGAGTTTTTCAAGTTCATCAGGCTGAATAAAAAGTGAGTTTACAATGTTGGGATCACGCTCACAATTTGTGCCTGTAAGTGCCCAGGGTTTTTCGTATGCAGTAATGTTTTTCTCTTCAAGAGATACAGGTTCCATCATCTGACCCATAGTACCGTCTGCCAGAAGCATAGCAGGCATTCTGTATTTATCGGCAAGATCAAAACATTTAGAGGTTAAATCCACCATTTCCTGTACAGAAGACGGTGCAACAACGATTAAATGGAAGTCACCGTGTCCCCCTCCCTTTGTGGCCTGAAAATAGTCAGACTGTGAAGGCTGAATACCGCCGAGACCGGGGCCACCACGCTGAACGTTAACAATAAGTGCCGGCAAATCGCATCCGGCAAGGTATGAAATACCTTCGCTTTTAAGTGAAATACCGGGGCTTGAAGAAGATGTCATAACTCTTTTACCGGTTGAGGCAACACCAATTACCATATTTATAGCGGCAATCTCACTTTC
>SVKG01000008.1 GCA_015068565.1 Oscillospiraceae bacterium
GAACTGTAAGGATACCCTGTGATGCTATCATACCTGTGATATCCTCAGGTGATGTTTCAAGACGTACAAGAACAACCTTTTCGCCTCTTGCATTCCAAGCCTCTGCATCCTCAGCAGTAAATACTACTTTACCGCATGCAGCACCGGGAGATGCACCAAGACCTCTGCCAACGGGTGTGGCTGCTTTGATTGCTTTTGCATCAAACTGGGGATGGAGCAATGTGTCAAGGTTTCTGGGATCGATCATTGCAACAGCCTGTTTTTTATCGATCATACCCTCATCAACGAGGTCACAAGCGATTTTGAGAGCAGCTTTTGCAGTTCTCTTACCGTTTCTTGTTTGGAGCATATAGAGTTTTTCGTTTTCAATAGTGAACTCCATATCCTGCATATCTCTGTAATGGTCTTCCAAAATTGCGCAAACTTTATTGAATTCTTCAAATGCTGCGGGGAACTTGTCCGCCATTTCTTTAATCGGCATAGGTGTACGTACGCCGGCAACAACGTCTTCACCCTGTGCATTTACAAGGAATTCACCCATGAGTCCGGGTTCGCCTGTTGCAGGGTCACGCGTAAATGCAACACCTGTACCGCAGTTATCACCCATATTACCAAACGCCATCATCTGTACGTTAACTGCTGTACCCCATGAATAAGGAATATCATTGTCACGACGGTATACGTTTGCTCTGGGGTTGTCCCATGAACGGAAAACTGCCTCTACTGCACCCATAAGTTGTTCCTTGGGATCTGTGGGGAAGTCTTTACCAATTTTTGCTTTATATTCTGCTTTGAACTGTGAAGCAAGTTCTTTAAGGTCGTCAGCAGAAAGTTCGATATCCTGTGTAACGCCTTTTTCTTCCTTCATCTTGTCAATGAGTTCTTCGAAGTATTTTTTACCTACTTCCATAACAACGTCTGAGTACATCTGAATAAATCTTCTGTAACAGTCCCAAGCCCATCTGGGGTTACCGGATTTTGCAGACATTGCCTCTACTACATCTTCGTTAAGACCGAGGTTGAGGATTGTATCCATCATACCCGGCATTGATGCTCTCGCACCTGAACGTACAGATACGAGCAAGGGGTTTTCCTTGTCACCAAACTTTTTACCGCAAACTTCTTCCATCTTAACGATATATTCCATAATCTCTGCCTGGATTGCATCGTTAATCTTGCGGCCATCTTCATAATACTGTGTACATGCCTCTGTTGTGATTGTAAAACCCTGGGGTACGGGCAAACCAATCTTGGTCATCTCTGCAAGGTTAGCGCCTTTACCGCCCAAAAGGTTTCTCATGCCGGCATCGCCTTCTGAGAAAAGGTAAACAAACTTTTGTGCCATTTAAAAACTACCTCCTAAATAGTTATAGTTACTTAATAATAGTCCACCTGATATTGTATAACATTTTTCATAAAAAATCCAGCGTTTTTTTGTTTTTTGTATATTTTTAATCGAAATCTATACAGAAGTTGGGTGAGTTTGTATATATTTTAACACTTTTACCCAATATCCGTTAGCATTTTATGAAGGTATTCGAGCGACTTATAGTATGTCTCTGTCTGCGATATAAGATACTTCTCCGCAATTTTACACACATTATTTAAAAATTCGTCCGATATTTTGAATTTAAAGACAGAACGGCTGTCACTTTTAATTATGTATTCTATTATCTTGATATCCGTAGGTGTGACGGAAACAGGGAGTTTTTCTTTACCGTTATATCTGCCTACGCAATCTGAACACACCGCTCCGCCATCATCACATGCGAAAAAAGTAAGGTTTTTATCCTTACCGCAAAAAAGACAGTGTTCAATCTCGGGCATTACTCCCATTACACAGGCTGTACGAAGTTCAAACACCATTTTGAGTTTTTTAAGTTCGGACACAATGTCTGCTCCCGGGGTATTCTCCCCTGCTTTGCCCGTAAGGTACAGAGTGTTCAGCACAAAACTGAAATACTCCTCATCCCCTACTATCTCCTGGGCAATATCTGCAATCACGTCCATATAGTACGCCGCAAATGATACTTTGAGCACATCGCTGCGCAAAGCAAAAAAACTGTCCGCCACCTCGGTAGATGAAACCGTATACAGTCCACCCTGTTTACAGGTAAGGGTTACATTGGAAAAACAAAATGGTTGAAGGGCAGCAAAATCCTTATGCTTATGACTCCTTACTCCTTTACCCACGGCAGTCAGTCTGCCATACTGTGGAGAAAAAAACGTCACAAGTTTATCGTTATCATTCATATTACAGGTTTTCAAAACCAGTGCCATTGTCTGAATTGTTTTCATCCGCTACATTTCCTACACTTAAATTTTTGAATTGATTATACAGCAAATAACTCTCTATATTTCCCGTACTTTCAAAAAAATCCCACGCAAATTCACAATCAACAAAATCTGTCATCCTTACTCCCCCCGAATATTTTATTTATAAATATTATCGGTGAAAGGATTTTTATTTATACTGATATTTTTTGCCGGATTTTACAAATCGCTCATTCCGAACTCACGCATAAGTTGTTCGCTGTTACGCCAGTCATCCTTGACCTTTACCCACAGTTGCAAAAATACCTGTCTGTCGAGCATCTTCTCACAGTCGGACCTTGCCTGTGTGCCTATTGCTTTGAGTTTAGAACCTTTGGCGCCTATTATGATACGCTTATGGGATTCTTTTTCGCAATAGATATTGGCGCTGATTTTACACATGTTGTCGCCTTCGTTTTTCATCTTGATGATTTCTACCGCTATGCCGTGGGGTACCTCCTGATTGAGCAGACGAAGTGCTTTCTCGCGGATGATCTCCGCTACAATCTGCTTCTCGCTCTGGTCGGTAACCATATCATCAGGATAATACATTGGTCCCTCGGGAAGATATTTTTTGATTATCTCCCGAAGTTGCTCCACTCCGTCTCCCGTGGATGCGCTTACGGGGATAATATCCTCAAACTTATGAATACCGTTATACTTTTCTATAACGGGGAGTAAGTTAAGTTTTTCCTCAGTGTCGAGTTTGTTTATAACAAGAATTGCGGGGATATCCCCTATTTTATCAAGTATCATCTGCTCTGCCGCCGAAACAGTTTCATCAGGTTCAACCACGAGCAAAAGCAAATCCACATCCGATATTGTTTCGTTGACGGATTTTATCATACTTTCACCAAGTTTTGTCTTTGGCTTATGAAAACCCGGTGTATCCAGAAATACCATCTGGGAATCATCGTCTGTTGCAATAGCAAGTATTTTATTACGGGTTGTCTGGGGTTTGGATGATATTATTGCTATCTTCTGCCCCGCAAGTTTATTTAAAAGTGTTGATTTACCTACGTTAGGTACTCCTACAATCCCTACATATCCGGATTTGAAACTTTTATCCATTATTCTTCTCCTTATTAAACGGCAGTCCCATAACAAAGCATACACATACCACCGTATATACGGCCGTTGCAATCCACAGGTACGGCCTTGCCGCAAAGTATTTAATTACAAAAACGATTGTTTCAACATCCCAAAAAAGCACAAACGCACCCACAACCGCCAACGCCGCCGACAAAAGTACCCCTCCCGCAGCAACATCCTTGGCAATTTTTATGTTTTCGTTATATTCTTTTCCGATTGCATCGGCACAGTTTTCTACCGCCGTGTTAAACATCTCGCAAATAAGTACAAAAGATATTATAAAGCCAAGGGTCAATGCCTCAAAACGGGTAAAGTTATAAAACAGGCTGACTATAACAACCGACAATGCGGCTACTATATGAAACCTGAAATTGCGCTGTGTGGTAATACAATGCCACACCCCCTGCAAGGCGTACACAAAACTTTTTAAAATATTCATTTGTCCCAGCCTTTCGATTATCGGGTGAGTCCCATTTTACCCAGAACTTCTTCCTCTTTTTCGTGCATGGCGGCACGTTCTTCTTCTGTTTCGTGATCGTACCCCAACAGGTGGAACATTGAATGGCAGGTGAGAAAGCCTATCTCTCTCTCAAAGGAATGTCCGTACTCCTCTGCCTGTGCCGCAGCATGTTCAAGAGATATTACAATATCTCCCAAAACCACCACGCCAAGATAACTGTCACCAACTGAATCTATTACCCTTGTGCCGTCAAATTTGAGCATAGGAAAAGAAAGCACATCGGTAGATGAGTCTATCTTGCGGAAATCGTTATTGATTTCCCGTATCTGCTCGTCGTCTACAAAAAGAACGCTTATCTCTGTTTTTCTCTCAAATTTCTCATATTCCAGTACAGCCTCGGCAACATTCCATATAAGTTTTTGCAATTTATCGTCAACCGGATGCTTGTCCTGAGTGTTTTCAAAAAAAATCTCTGTCTTCAATTTCAGTTCCTCTTTTCTGTCTGTTTTCTCTCTGCTTTTTCCTTACGTTTTATATCACGCTTCTCGTATGCCTTTATAATTGCCTGTACGAGTCTGTGACGCACAACATCCCTCTCCGTAAGATGGCAAAATGCTATATCTTCAATATTTTTAAGCACTCCCATTACATCTTTAAGTCCCGAAAACTTACCGTCGGGCAAGTCTATCTGGGTAATATCGCCCGTTATGATTGCTTTTGAATTAAAACCTATTCTTGTTAAAAACATCTTCATCTGCTCGGGAGTGGTGTTCTGGGCTTCGTCTAAAATTATAAAACTGTCATCGAGTGTTCTGCCCCTCATATACGCAAGGGGCGCTATCTCTATACTCCCCTTTTCAACCAGGCGGTGATATGCCTCCATACCGAAAAAGTCATACAGTGCATCATAAAGCGGTCTTAAATATGGGTCTACCTTAGTCTGCAAATCCCCCGGCAAAAAGCCAAGTTTCTCCCCTGCTTCAACAGCCGGACGCGTAAGGATGATTCTGTTTACTTCTTTATTTTTAAACGCCTTTACAGCCATCGCTACCGCCAGATACGTCTTACCCGTTCCCGCAGGGCCTATACCAAAGGTTATGGTGTTTTTCTTTATGGCGTCTATATAGGCTTTCTGACCCAGAGTTTTACTCTTTATAGGCTTACCCGATGCGGTAATGGCAACACAATCACTGCCGTAGAGTGCAGAATCGTCTATGCCGTCTTTTGCCATAGCGATCGCATACGATACGTTCTGGTCTGTGAGTTGTTCGCCTTTTTCAACAAGCATACGAAGACTTGCAAACACGTTATTTGCTATCTGCACATTCCGCTCCTCTCCGCTGATTTTGACAACGGATTCACGGTTTACAATATCCACATCAAGTTCACGGCAGATTATATTTATATTTTTATCAAGCTCACCGAAAATCTCACTCACCTGCTGAGCCGTATCAAATTCTATTCTGCTTTCCAAATGAATACCTCCAAGTACTTTTTATTTAGTAATTGCCGAAATGTGTCCGTTTATTATAGGCGCCCGTTATTCTTTTGTTATGACAACCGTTGCACCGATATCCTCTATACACTCGTATTCGGCTTTGACGGTTATGTGCTCACTGCCCTCGTGCATAATCTTACAGGTTTTGTTAACCGTTACACTACCCTCGGAAAGTTCCTTATCAAGTTCACCATACAGTTTGGCCTCTGCAAGTTTAAGTGCCGAAGGCACATCAAGAGCAGTTTCTTCTTTTTGGAGTTCATAAAAAATCTGTCTTTCAAAAAACAGAGGCAATACAAGGTTTTTACCTATGTGAAGTTTATGAACGACTGTTTCTTCTTCGTGATACTCGTAAGGAGTGGTTCCGTCTAAATATAATTTTACACGAAATCCGAAAAAATTGATAGTGTTTTTTGAAATTTTTTTGCCTGTTTTTAAAAAATCAACTTTTTTAAGAGGATAATCCGTTGTTTTGGTATGCCATGTCCGTGCTTTTACCTCTCCTAAGGAGTGGAGATAGTGTATGCCGTCATACTTTGTATTACTTATACCGCTTATAAGCAAATCACCTTTTCTGACTACATCTCCCACATTTACCATACGTTGTCCGTAGGTGGCGTTAATTTCCGTTATAAGTCCGTCGGCAGATGCAACTATATTACACGGCATATTTTTATCGACTATCTCGGGAACGGGAGTTTTTTCCTTAACTTCAACTATTGCACGGGTACCTTTTATATCTACCCATATCCAGGAGAGTTCTTTAATTTCCAGCATCATTCTGTTTTGCAGATCGGCAATATCGTGACCATACCGAAAACTTCCTGCTTTTAATCCGTGTTTTTCCAATGACTGCATTATTTCCCCGGCGCTTACCTTTTCGTTGCCTTCAACGTCTACAACCCACACAAACGACGTTACAACACCTATCAACAGTGCAAAAACAATTCCGCCTATAAAAAAAGCCTTACGCTTTTTATGCTTATGCAGCACAAAGGGTAAGCCGTGACGGGAAATTATTCTGACCTTGGTCTTACTTTTATATGCAACGGGCGGAATGCTTTTAAACCCGTTCGGAGTGAGATTAAGGTGCAAAAGATCACTGCCACGCTTTTTTATATCCCACACCTTTATATTGCGGTTCATACAAATATTCAAAAACCGTTCCACAAAACGCCCCGTAACACTTACCCGCACAAAACCGCTGATATATGTCAAAATCTTTATCAACAAATCCTATCACCTCATGAAAAGTCAACTGTCTTTATCCCGCCCTCTATAACTGCATCCTCTGCTGTCATGGTCTTTATTTCAAGATCTGTCCCCACAACGGTTACCACATATTTACCTGCATTTATCCTTATGAGTTCTCCGCTGTATTCTGTTATGCCTTTGAAATTCTCTATATACACCCTTCTGTTGGAATCAAACACTATTCGCGGTACATCGTCGATTATCTCCTGCGGAATGGAAAGTACCGTTGATATTTTTTCTTTTATTCTGCCTGTCTTTTTACCCATCTGTCGCAACTCCTATCGGTGCTTTCTGCTACTTATTTAAATTTATGATTAAATCATCTTTTATATGAATAAACCTAAAATAAAGGGGGCTTATTATGAAACACTTATTAAAACCTTTAACCGCTTTGATTTTTATACTGTGTCTTATCGCTATTCCCGACATCTCACAAAGCGCCTGTGCCGATGCCGTAAATACCTGCTTTACTGTTTTATTCCCTGCGCTGTTCCCTTTCTTTGTACTGTCGGATATATTCGTAAATTCGGGCGGCGCCAACATATTGGGGAAATATCTGAAATTTATTATGAAACCCCTGTTCGGCATAAGCGGCAACGGTGCCGCCGCCTTTATACTGGGTATGACAAGCGGATACCCCGTTGGAGCAAAGGTAGCCTCCTCCCTTTGGGAAAGCGGTGAAATATCAAAAAACGAAGCCGAAAGGTTAGTATATTTTTGCAATAATTCAGGACCTATGTTTATAATAGGTGCTCTGGGTGCAGGGATATTTCATTCCCAAAAGGCAGGTGTGTTTTTATACATAATACATATCCTTGCCTCTGCTACTTTGGGGATGATTCTTAAATCTTACGGCAAGAGCACATCCCTTTGCCCGAAGGGTGGCACCACAAGAAAAACGCAAGTCTTTACCTCCGCAGTGGAGAGCAGTATCGGTGCGATAATACGGGTGTTTGCCTATGTGATATTCTTTGCCGTTATTATGGAGATTTTTAGTTTTATGGGTGTTTTTGACTTAATGAGCATGGGACTTGGAATACTCGGCATACACAAAAGCATCTCCGTCCCGCTGATGAAATCCCTCCTTGAAATGACAACGGGATTAAAAATGCTGAGCGCATCAGATAACACGCTCAGCACCAAACTTATAATTGCGTCCTTTTCTCTTGGGTGGTCGGGACTTTCAATAATATTTCAGTCAAATTCAGTTACACAAAAACTTAACATCAATCTGAAAAAGTATATATTGGCAAGGCTCTGTCACGGAGTGATTGCCGCAATATATACCTTTGCGGCAATTAAAATACTGAATTTTAATGAGGCAGTATTTTTAAATGCGGTCCCCTCTGCCACGGCATATACTTCCCCCTACCGCCCCAATGTTTTATTGACCTATGCAACGGGTATCGCCTACATTATATCGTGGGTCCGTTTAAAAGGTACACGCCCAGGTTTAAGGCAAAAGCGAACAGCAACCAGATAAGATATGGTATAAGCAGTATTCCTGCCCACTTATTTATCTTATAGAACTGTATTATGTTTATAACCGCAAGGATTATCATTGCTGCCAACCATATCAGTGCAAACAGTATCAATCCAAAGCGGAAGAACACCGGTGTCCATAAAAAATTGAAAATCAGAGTTATACCAAAGTAGAGCACCGCCTCACGGACTTCGCTGCTGCTAAAACCGTTTTTTACTATTATATAAAGGGCTATTCCCATCAAAATATAAAGCACCGTCCATACAACGGGAAATACCCATCCCGGCGGAGCAAACGGCGGTTGTATGAGTGAATCGTATACACCCTGAATATCCCCTGTGACATAGGCGCTTAGCCATCCTATTGCCAGTGGGAGCAGAACACTTACAATGAATGTAAGGATTTTTCTTAAATTAAATGCTTTAATCATATTTAATCACCTCACAAACAATTTATGTGACCCATACAAAAAGTATTCCGTAAAAAACCCGTGTGTAATGTATACACACGGGTTTTTGTTTTCTATTCAAGTACGTACACGTTGACATCTCTTCTGCCAAACTGCATACATGTCCTCGTAGAGGGATAAAACAAATCCACTCTGTTTCCTTTGATTGCTCCGCCGGTATCTTCGGCAACGGCATAGCCGTACACCCAACTTTTATCCGGAGTTTCAATATAAAGTCTTGTGCCGAGGGGTATTACACGGGGGTCTACTGCAACCATTCCGCTTTTGAGTGCTTTACCCGTTGCGGTAATCGCTCCCCAATGTCCGTTACTTGCATAAGTGTCGTCATACGCAGTGGCTTTACAAGGTATCATCTTTGTATAGGTATACGCGGTACCGTCAGGCGCAACAACTACATTTACATTCTCGTTGGTACCTACATCTATAATCTCTGTAACGGGGGCTTTCATTACTGCCTCGCTTACAACTTCACGGGCAACTTCTTCACCATCACAGATATAGGTTACCACCTGCTGTACCTTTTTTCCAACTTCACCGGGCTGTACAACCTTTTCTACATTCTTACCCATAGAAGCGTTGTCCTGCTTTACGGTTTCGTAAGGAATATCAATGATTTCCTCTCTTACTACCTTTTGTGCTCTTGTTATGCTGATTTCCATATCTTCGGTAATCTTTTCGTCAAGGGCAGGGGTGATTATGTCCTTATCCGAATAAGATATACCCTTTGCCTTAAAAAATTCGGCAACAGTTGAAGCACTTGTGGTGTATTCTGCTTCGATACCGTTTATCGTAACCATTACATCCACTGCTCTGTTGACATAAACCTTGTCAACATCCTCAGCACTTACATCAAGTCCCGGCTCTACACTATCGTATGTGCCGAGGGAAATACCGTTATCTTTGAGTACACGGTATATACTCTTTGAAGTCTTATTAACAGTAATAATCTCTCCGTCGCAATGTATCTCAACTTCGTCTGACAACGAATTTGAATATACAGTAAAAGCAGTTACAAATACAAAAGCCGCTGTAATTACCGCAATATGCTTCAAAGTAATTTTAAACTGTTCTTTTAAATCCATTTTTACCTCCTGAACTAATCAGAGTGAAAGCCACTCCTCAACCGTGCAATGCCCGATATGCGGAACAGAGCACAATTTTCTTCGGTTTGTACATTCTACGCGAACATTTTTCTTTTGTCAAATTCATTTACATTTTCTGGTAAAAAATCATGTACATATTTACCAACAAAAATTTGACGCTTTTTGAAATATACAGTTTTTTCCAATATTGGCGAAAGCACATTATATCGACGTTTCTGTGCCGTTGATTTAATTTTACTCAATTTTTCTTTAAATATTACAAAAGTGTTACGAAATGTAATATTTTTGTGAGGTTTTAACAAAATTTACGACCTTTTTTAAATTTCTGCTCTTTTTATCGGTGATTTTTCCAAGCGTTTTTTCGCGATTTTTTTAGATATTTTATACATCCCAAAACACTTTAATCCAAAGTTAAATATGAATGATGCACAAAAAAACAGCCGTTTTGACGGAATTACCCCTCAAATCGGCTCTTTTTTCTGTTTTCATTTTTTCTTCCAAAATATGTAAAAAACACGCGTTTTTTACCCGTTTTTGATGTAAAATTATGGAAAAGGAATGGGCTTTTTTGCAGTAATATTGGGTTGAAATGCCCTGTTTTACCCGTTTTTCCTTATATTTTGACAGGATACTGATAAATTTATGTTACATTTAATAAAAAAAGTTGCATTTATATCTGTTTATGTTAAAATTTTTGTAGACGATATTAAATTGAGGTGATAGTTTGAAAAAAATCTTCCTTATATTTATATTGATATTATGCATATCTGCAAACACTGTTTCCTTTGCAGAGGATTCTGCCCCCACCCTTGGACAAAGAATAGCAAAAGAGGCTGCCCTATGGCTTGGTACTCCCTACGGATACTCTGACGGAGCAGAAGGCTACGGCTCTCCCGTTGATTGCAGCGGTCTTGTTATGCGGGTATATGAAGCCTTCGGCATTGAACTGCCAAGATCCAGTTCTCTTCAAGCGGCTGAGGGTGAGAGAGTTGACTTAAACAATATGATTGCCGGGGACATTGTTTGTTTTATGTACGAGGACGGAACCATCGGGCATGTAGGAATTTACATTGGTGACAATGTTATGATTCACTCACCGCGTTCGGACAAGTTTGTGGAGTTTTCCAGAAACTTCGAGGATTGGGGATTTGCAAAAGCCGTATACGGCCGTCGTATAATTGCCGAAAGCGATTACATCCCCCGTGAGCCTGATGAGGTTATATTAAGCGAACTTAACAGGTTATTTGCCAAAAGCAATTCTGTTAAGACAAATCATTTAAAAGATCTGATAATACCGGATATATCTGCCCAAGTTCCCGAGGTATTGCCTGACTGGTACAAAACAGTGGTTCTGCAAATAGGAAATCCCCTTATGACGGTCGACAACACAGAAAAGTACATTGACCCTGACGGAGTGGCAGCACCCTGCATAATAAACAACAGAACACATCTGCCGTTAAGGAACGTAGCAGAGGAGTTTGGTGTGACCGTAGAATGGATAGGCGGCGATACAAAAGAAATAAGGCTATCGGCAAACGGTGTGGTAATTAACCTGTATGTGGACTCGCCCGTGGCTATTGCAAACGGTGTGACAAAATACGTAGATTGTGTACCTATTATAATAGAAGAAAAAACTTACATACCAATAAAATTTATTGCCGATGAGTTCGGCTGGATAATTACCTGGGACGGCGAAAATAAAAAAATCTCACTTTCGGGATATCCAAGTGAGATTTAATTGAATATTGAGCTATTAACAAATTCCGCAACGGAAAAAGCATCCGTTACATACATTACACGGTCATCCTTATACTCTCTCTGACCGGGAATGGTGTGATACTGATTGGTATGCTCTGCAAAACGGTTAAGAAATTCAACATAATCATCTATATTGAACATAGACAGATCCGTACTTGACAGGCTCAAAATCTGGCTGAGATAGGTTTTTATATCCCCCTGTTGCCACAGACCGTAGGAAAAAATCCAGTTTACGGCGTTATGATAATCTCCGTCGGGACAATACAGGTCAGTAGAATTTATAATGATATGATAATCCACCGGCAAAGGCAGTATGTCATGCACTGATTCGCGGAGCATCTCCGTGCCGCCTATACTGAGGATATTTTTAAGCATCTGGTTACTTGATGCTACCTCAACACAGGTGTCTGTGGGAAGCGCAACGGTCTTTACGGTTTTATCCTTAGGATTGAAGCACACAACCATCGCCGACACCAATGCACCTGAATCAGGATTTTTAACAGCAGAAAGAATGGTTTTGCGCTGATGAATTTTTTTATCATTATATATTGTTTCGGTATCTTCTTTCATAGAAAATATACCGTTACACACAAAAGCCGAAACTACACCCAAAAAAACCGTAAGGGCAACCGCCAGAAACGGTAAAACTGATTTGAATTTTATTTTTACCACCTCCCACTCTACAAAACTTATTTATATTCTATTAAACATTTCAATAAATATCAAGATAAATTTGAAATATTCACAAATAATTTTGGAGGCGTTTATTATGAACACAAAACATATAACACAATCTGCCGCAATTTGCGCTGTGTACATCGCTTTATCGTGGATATTTGCACCTATAAGTTTTGGGCACAATCTGTTTCAGATAAGAATTTCCGAAGTGATGACGGTTCTGCCGCTTTATACTCCCGCGGCAATACCGGGACTGTTTTTAGGCTGTGCTCTGTCTAATATGCTCATTGGCGGACTTGGAATCATTGATCTGGTATTCGGCTCTCTTGCTACACTGTCTGCCGCTGTGTGCACATATTTAATGCGGAACAAACCAAAATCAATCGCTCTGCTGCCGCCCGTTATCATAAATGCGGTTGTGGTGGGTGCATACCTTAACTATCTTATTTCCCCGGAAATAAATATACTGATAAATATGGGCTGGGTATTGCTCGGTCAGGCGGTATCGTGCTACGGTCTGGGGTTGCCATTGTGCAAAATCCTTGACAAGTACGGCAAAAAATACTTTTAAGAAACAAACCCCGTTATCTGTACAGATAACGGGGTTTTTAATTATAACACTGAATTTACTTTGTCTAATATTTCCCGGGAAATATCTTCTATTGTACGTACCTTTCCGTCGGCAGCACAGAATATTCTGTGCCATCCGTATTTTTCCGCAACTGCAACGGCGTTATTATAAGACTTTGTAAGATACTCCGCATCGCTCTCGTGAATATCCTTTACATCTCCGCCGTCAATTTTGTTCTTCCTGTTCTTCATAAGTTCACACGCGTATTCAACCGGCATATCCAGAAAAATCACCAAATCAGGCTTTGGCAGGGCAAGTTTGTTATATTCAAAATCATACAGCCAATCAAGAAAAGCGTCTTTATCGGCGCTATTTTCGATCTTTGCCGCCTGATGCACCATATTGGACGTGGTATACCGGTCAGCAATAACTATGCCGTCACCACCAAAAATATCTTTCCACTCACCGTTTACAGACGCGTATCTGTCAACCGCGAAAAATGATGACGCCGTATACGGGCTTACACTTCCTGCATCATCTCCAAAGGAGCCGTTTAAATACATTTTAACTATCGCAGAAGACGGAGAGTCGTAATTGGGGAACGAAACTTTTCTGACATTGGAATGTTTTTGGCACAGATTTTTATGTAATAGTTCCGTCTGTGTTGCCTTCCCGCTTGAATCCACACCCTCTATAACAATAAGTTTACTCATTACCTTCACCCCTGAGTTTTTAAGAAATACTCTCTTTTTTCTGCAATCTTGCCGCAGGTCATACCGCCCTCAGGACAAGGTCCGCTTATGCAACTGGGTCCGGCTTTGGCAAACAGTGTGGGAGCAACTTCTTTAACAAGTTCAAGCATACGACATGCAAGGTCTCTGATTTCCCACTGTGCCCTCTCACAGCATCTGTGGTGGAAAAAGTTCATAAGGCTACGGGCGTTCATTGTTACGATCATTTTAGTTTCACAGGCATTGGGCAAAACGTATCTCGCATCTTCAATCGCTTTCTTTTCCGCAGCGTTTTTTGCCTTTTTATCATCCATACCCTGAGCGAGCATATCTGCATAATGCTTTTCAAACAAAATATCAGCAAGTTTATTATAAGACTGCACATCGTCTGACATGGCTTTTAAAAAAGTTTCCTTTGCCTCAGGGATATTTGCTATCTCAGGAGGTGTGATAAACTCAAACTGTCCCTCTTTAACATAACGCTGGGATTTTACACTGTAACTCGCTATTCTGTGGCGGGTAAACTGTGCCAGAAGTGAACGGCTTACCCCCTCAATTCCAAATGTAAACGAAATATGCTCTATGGGACTTTCGTGACCCATACTCATAAGGCGGTTTAAAAACTTTTCTGTCTTTTCACCATCAAGACCGTCTAAAATACCCTCAATCCCCGACGAAGAATAACACAGTTTCGCCGCGGCGGCAATTATCTTTTCCGGTTCGGGAGTATGCTGTAAAAGTTCAACATTCATAATTATCACCTATCCTGTTTAAATTTTTTGCCTTTAAGCAAAACGGTAACCGCAAACCTGGGTAAATCAAGCATTCTGAAAAACCGCTTCGGTTGTTTAATCAATCTGTAAAGCCACTCTATGCCGTGCTTACAGTAAAAATCCGGTGCCCTCTCAACAGTACCTGCAAATACATCAAGGCATCCGCCAAGGCCCATACACACCCTGCATTGAAGTTCATTTTTATGATTATAAATCCATTTTTCCTGCTTGGGTGCGCCAAGACACACAAAAAGCACATCGGGTTTTTTGGAATTTATATCGGCTATTATCTGCCCTTCCTTTTCCGCATCAAAATATCCGTCACTGTATCCCACAACTGCCAAGCCGGGATATTTTTTTAGGAGATTTTCTCCGGCAAGTTCAGCAACTCCCGGTTTGGAGCCAAATAGATAAACGCTTTTACCCTCTTTGCCCATTTTATCAAGAAGTGTACAGGCAACATCATACCCTGCACAACGCTCACTTATAGGGTTACCCAGTATCTTTGAAGCATAAACCACACCGATACCGTCAGCCGTCAAAAGATCGGCATCATTTAAAATATCACACAACTCACTATCACGATAGCCGTGCATTATTATCTCTGAATTTGGAGTATACACAGCCTTTGCACTGCCCTCACCTGATATAAAAGACATTATACTGTCTGCGGCTTGACTGATACTCACCTTATCGACATACACACCAAGAATATTTACTTTGTTATTCATAGTTCCTCCAAAGTACATATATTTATTTTAGCATACCACAAAAAATAAAAAAAGTCCACAGGTTGTGGACTTAATTTTTTATTATTTAAGAAAGTCTTCCAGTCGGGAAAGGCCTTCCACGATATTTTCCATGCTTGTAGCATACGACCACCGCACATGATACGGTGCGCCAAAGCCTGTACCGGGCACAACGGCTACAAGTTTTTCATCAAGGAAAACTTTTGCAAAATCGTCAGCGTCGTTGATTTTAACTCCATACATTTCTTTGCCTATGAGTTTTTCAATATTCATCATAACATAAAACGCACCGCTGGGTTCAACACAGGAAACGCCCTCGATAGAGTTGATACGCTCAACCATATAGTCACGGCGTTCTTTAAACGCGTTGCGCATTTTGACAAGGTCTTCCATAGGACCGTCAAGAGCAACTGCCGCCGCCACCTGTGCAATAGAGTTAGGGTTTGATGTGGCATGGCTCTGTACACTTGCCATCATCTTTGCCAAAGGCGCAGGAGCAGCAAGGTAACCTATTCTCCATCCTGTCATAGCATAAGTTTTTGACACGCCGTTTATTATGATAGTAAGATTTTTTACCGCTTCTCCAAAGGATGCAATACTTACATGCTTTGTACTTCCGTAGATAAGATGCTCATAAATCTCGTCTGAAATTATATAGAGGTTATACTCAACGGCAATCCGGGCTATCTCGCGCAGTTCCTCAACAGTATAAACCATACCGGTAGGATTGCTTGGGCTATTGAGCACAAATGCACGGGTGTTGGGAGTGATTGCTGAGATGAGGTCTCTTGCAGTGAATTTGAAATTATTTTCTTCCTTAGTCTGCAATATCACCGGAACACCGTCATTGAGTTTAACCATTTCGGGATAACTTACCCAGAAAGGAGCAGGAATAATAACCTCATCGCCGGGATTTAAAATAGCACCGAAAGCATTCATAAGAGAATGTTTTGCACCGTTACTGATTATAATCTGGTCTGTTGTATAATCAAGACCGTTATCTCTTTTAAGTTTACGGACAACTGCCTGTTTAAGCGCAAGTGTGCCTGATGCAGGAGTATACTTTGTAAAACCCTGATTTATGGCAAGGATAGCGGCATCCTTTATATGCTGGGGTGTGTCAAAATCCGGCTCTCCGCAGCCGAATCCTACAACATCCATTCCATCCGCTTTCATCTGTTTGAATTTAGTATCAATCGTCAATGTGGGCGACGGGGATATGCTTTTGAATTTATCTGAACTATACATATATAAAAACCTCCGCACAATATTATAAAGCACAAAAAAACAACACTTTATGTATTATACTACACGTTTTTATAAAATGCAACATTTAATCGGGTGAAATTTCATTTTTCATAAAGTTTGTAAAGTTTTTATGATAAATACCCTCAATAACCTCGTCTTTGTAGTTAAGTTTTGCAAGTTCGTTAATCAAAACTTGCATTTTATCGCAAGAGTCAATATCAGACATTTTATGGTCGATTCCGTCAAAATCAGACCCCAACCCGATATTCTTTTCACCACCGAGAGAGCAGAAATGCTCGATATGGCGTATAAGTTCCCACACATTGGCACTGTCTTTACCGTTTATAAAAAGAGGGTATGCGTTTATGCCCACAACACCGCCCTTGGAAACAAGAATGGAAAACTGCTCATCCGTTAAATTTCTGTTATGAGCGCAGACAGTTCTTGAATTTGAATGGGTGGCAATCATTTTAACACCCCACTCCGCCGCATCGCAAAAACCACGGTCAGAGATATGTGATACATCAAGCACCATCCCAAGGGTATGCATACGCTCTAAAACGTCCCTTCCGAAAGGAGTAATGCCTGTGCGGTTATTTTCTATACCGCCGCACAAAGGGTTGTCATGATTCCAGGTGAGGCTCATTATACGAACACCCTCGTTATAAAAAGACGTTATATCCTCCAAACGCAAGTCGGGGGTATTGCCAACACTTTCAATTGAAACCATTGTCGAAATCGGCCTGGGGTTATTGTCTATATCATATCCCGTAACACAAAACGATGCAACATCGCTTAAAGCGGTTTGGTCTTTTAAAATCTTTATAATGCCGGTTATGTCACCGGCAGTCAGTGTATTATTATTAAAAACGGCAAAAACCTGTGTTGCACGTTTATGAGTAAGCAGTTTTTCAAAACTTACATCATAATCGTTTTTATGCAGGTTTCCGCCGTTACGGTAAATTTTAATCAACGTATCACAATGGGCATCAAACATATCACAGGCTCCCGTCAGTGCTGAAAGCATTTTTAATAAGATTGATTCTGGGCTTTTTAAACATAGTGCCGGTATAAACTTCAACCACATCAAACCGCACGGCACAATCAATATGATGTTTTACCATATAACTCATTGCACCCTTGATTATCTGATGACGCTTTCTGCTGTCAACAGCCTCGCAAGGCAATCCGTAATCAGTATTGCTCCGGGTTTTAACCTCTACAAAGCACAGACAATCTCCATCGGTGGCGATTATGTCAATCTCACTTATTTTTGTTCTGTAATTACGCTCTATTATTTTATATCTGTTTTTACGAAGATATCTTGCGGCACATCGCTCTCCATAATCGCCTATTGATTTAGTATTCATTTCACATGCTCCGAAACGCCCCTGAATGTCAGGCGGTGTATGGGTGACGGTCCGTATTTTTCAACCGCCGCCTTGTGTTCCTTGGTGGGATAACCCTTATGCCCCGCAAAGCCATACTCAGGGTATATTTTATCCATCTCCGTTATGTATCTGTCACGGGCAACCTTTGCAAGAACAGATGCCGCCGCAATCGCCTGAACCTTGGCATCGCCCTTTACAACCGCTTCAAAAGGAATTGTCATCTGTGGTGCACGGTTACCGTCAAAAAGCACATAATCAGGTTTTTGCGAAAGACCGTCAACCGCCAGAGAAAACGCCTTTAAAGATGCATTGAGTATATTGATTTTGTCTATCTCCGCCGCATCCACGCTGACTATTTTATATGCCAAAGCCTTTTCAATTATTACATCATAGAGATACTCCCGCTTTTTTTCGCTGAGTTTTTTGGAATCATTGATACCCTCTATCACTGTTCCCTCTTTAAATATAACAGCCGCAGCATACACGGGTCCCGCAAGGGGGCCTCTACCCGCCTCGTCTACTCCCGCTACAAATTTGTATCCCGCAGACCAAAGCCTGTTTTCATACTCCAACATAGTTATATCTCCTTTTCGGGGGATTCCAGTGTGATATTGCCAAGTTTGGCACCTCTAAATTCATCAAGAAGAACTGACGCTGCCCGTAAGGTGTCAATCTCACCGCCCGACACAACAAAACCTCTCTTTTTGCCAAGCATTTGCAGAAGTTCGTACCCGTCAAGGTGCTCAATATCTTCCATTTTATATCTTGCCACAAGTTTATCGGGGTAATTATCCCGCAAGTATACAAGAAAATGACAGACAAGTTCCTCTGTATCAATTACTTCGTCACGGATAGCACCCGTATATGCAAGTTTAAGTCCTACCTGAGGGTCTTCAAACTTCGGCCACAGTATACCGGGGGTATCGAGCAATTCAAAACCATTTGCCAGACGAATCCACTGCTTTCCCGTAGTGACACCCGGACGGTCGCCGGTTTTAGCGCTTTTTCGTCCTGAAAGTTTATTTATAAAGGAAGATTTACCAACATTGGGCACTCCCACCACCATAAGTTTTACAGGGCGGTTTACTATGCCGCGTTCTCTGTCACGTTCTATCCTGTCCTTTAAAAGTTCTTTGCACTTATCGGTCACAACTCCGAAACCTTTTCCACCTGTGGAGCATATTGCAAGGGCGGGAATGTCCCTGGCGGCAAAGTATCTCTCCCACTCTTTATTAAGGGTTGCATCGGCTATATCTGCCTTATTGAGCAAAAGAAGTCGGGGTTTGCCGCTGACTATCTCGTCTATCTGCGGATTTCGTGAACTTAACGGAATCCTTGCATCCACAAGTTCTATAACCACATCTATAAGTTTTAAATTTTCCTCTATCATTCTCCGGGTTTTGGTCATGTGCCCCGGAAACCACTGCAAATTCATATCTTGCTCCTTACAATAAAATCCCCAAGCAATTTACTTGCATCAGGACTGCCTATTTCCTCTGCCATTTTGGTCATATACTCTACCCTTGTGCTGCTGTTCATTATCTGGTACAAAGCCTCCTCAACAGAAAAGGTTTTACTTGTGCCGATTGCAAGACCGTTATTTACAAGAAATTCATAGTTGCGGTCCTCCTGACCGGGAATAGGGTCAATAATAATCATGGGGAGTTTTTTGGCAAGGGCTTCCGAAACGGTGAGTCCTCCCGGTTTAGACAAAATAATATCCGATGCAGACATTATAACATCCACATTATCCACAAACCCGTAATTGCATATTGTCTTTCTTGTATCAAGGCTCTCAATTTCACGATAGAGATGCTTATTATTACCACACACGGTAATTATCTGAAAATCCATATCAAGGCTGTCGAGTTCATACAGATATTTTGTTACATCACCATACCCCATACTGCCCGTCATTACAAAAACAGTCTTTTTATCCTCTATACCCAACTGTCTACGTGCCTCTTGTTTGTCTATATCTTTGGCAAATTTACGGGCAATCGGTATACCAAAGGGTAATATCTTTTCCTCGGGGATGCCTTTTTTGACCATCTGATTATTCAAAAGCGACGACGGAGTTACATAATAATCAAGTTTTGCCGTCTCCCAGAAAGGATGGGCGGTGAAATCTGTTATAACGCCATAGGTGACTGCTTTGCAATCTCTTTTACGTTTAAAACGGCTCACAAGGTTTGCCGCAAATATATGCGTCGCAACTATGGCATCGGGATTTTTACTTTCGATAAACCGATAAAACTGCCTTGCTATAAGTTTACCCGTCATATCTACCACATTGGGTTTATTACTATGGTCCCTCTTTTCCTCCTGAGTATATATTGTGCCATATATAGACGGAGTAAACTTTGTTGAAAAAAGATACCCCTTTTCAACAAGTTTACTGAGGGCTGAACTGAAATATTTATAAGTATCTATAATCTCAACATCAACATCAATTTCTCTGAGATACTCTGCTATGGCATGGGCTGTTTTATTATGTCCCTGACCGGCAGAAATAGTAAGTACCAGCACTTTCATAAAATGTACCTCCTTAAAATTCTGTACAGTTATATATTACCACAAAATGAAATATCAGTCAATTCACTTATATTTACAAAGCAACAATGAAAAGCAGATACATAAGCGGAATCGTAACCACCGACAGTGTATGGGATATCATTGTCATTGATGCTCCCGTTTCGGTATCTCCGCCATAGGCAGCGGGGTAAACTATGGTGTTGAGTCCCAGCGGAGTTGCAAATGCAATCAGGGCAAGTATCATAATCTCATCACCGGCACCAAGGGCTTTAAGTGTAAGCATTATAACGGCGGGTAAAACAACCAACCTTAAAAGTGATGCCACATACACCTTTTTATTGAGTAAGAGTTTTTTGAAGTTGTATCCGCCTATTACAAACCCTGCAAGTATCATCGCAACAGGTCCCTGGCATTTTCCTGCATTATCAAATGCTGTAATAACAAAATCAGGTACAAACCTACCCCAATCCAGAAGTCCGATAAGCATACCCAGAACAAGTGCAATTACAGGGGGATTGAGGATGCCTTTTTTAAGGTTTGACAAAAATCCCGCGTTATGCTCTTTCGGAACAAGTATGTACAGTCCCCAACTTTTACACAAAATATTTATGAGAAAAACAAACATCGTGTATTTATAAAAAAGTTCATTTCCCCACACGCCAAGAACAATGAAGTTTCCCATAAAACTGTAATTACCGAAAGTCATGGAATATTTATAAATATTCCTCCGGTACTCTTTTTCGGGGGATTGTGAGGCATTCCGTACAAACAGCGCAGACAACGGATATGAAACCAAAATGGAAGCCAACACAATTGCAAGTCCGTACAGAATAAGTGAATAGTTGCCCACAAAGGTCTGCACTGTGCATTTGGTAATCATAGTATACAAAGACAGCGCAGGAACAAAAACATACGTTTCAAGTTTTGCCATTATGGTATCGGAATTTTCCGATAAAATCATTTTCTTCCTTAAAACAAATCCTACAAGGATAAGCGCAAACATCATCAGCATCTGTTTAAGCGTAAGATAGAATATCGTCATGACTTTCTCCTATTTTGTCAATCTTCCGTAACCGGCATTTTCAACACATATCTGCCCTGCTTCTGTGAGCATAAACTCCGCCATCTTACGCGCAGGAGCATCGGCAGGAGTATCTTTGCGCAATACAACGTAAGTATTATTGGAAAGCGGATAGGTGCCGTCTGCAATGGTTTCGTCCGTAGGCGCAACTCCGTCAATGGCAAGGAGTTTTAAGTTTTCCTCTATGGGATAGAACCAGAACATATTATGATAGTAATAATAAATGCTGTAACCCAGACCATAGCCTAACGGGTTATCTGTTTTTGCGCCCATAACATCTGTCAGCACATTTGACATTGTATAAGACGTCTCTTTCTGCACTTCGGGATGAATCTCGTTGCCGTTTAAGAAATGCTTTTCCATCTGCGCATGGCTGCCGCTGTCATTATTACGGCAATAAGGATACATCAGTGCATCACTGCCACCTACCTCAGACCAGTTATCGTAAGCATCGTTTACATATATATTGGTTATCTGCTCCTTTGTAAGTCCCGTTGCGGGATTATCCTTATTCGTAAAAAATATCATGGCATCATAGGCGATTGGGATAAGTTCCAGTTCAACATCTTTTTCCTCCGCCATTTCAAGTATATCACTTGCAGGATAAACAGAGGCAAAAAGCATATCAACCTCACCATTTATAAGCCGCTGATACGAAGCATGGCTCTTTGAATGGCTTGTCGGAAACTGCTCATGGGCGGCACCGTTACTGAAAAGCGCACCGTAAACCGCCTGTGTAAAGGGATATGTAGATGTGGACCCGTCGATTGTCGGCATCTCTTTATCAAACCCAAATGCAACTGCCGCCTCGGAAGGATAAAGTTGACACGCTGTCTTTACGTTATTTAAAATATATGCCACGTCTGACCTTGTTGCTGCCTTTTGGGGACTAAGGACACGAACAGGATTTTCGGGGTCGGTATCATCATAGTCGGAAATATAGTTAGCGCCGATATAGGCATAAGCATCTTTTGCCCAGTCGGAAATCTTATCCTGATCCGATGCATTGGCAATATCTTTTTTGGCACACCTTAATCCGGCATATCTCAATGCATTTGCAACCATTACGGTGATTTCCTCTCTCGTTACACTGCGACCTGGGGAGAAAGTGGTTTTGGAATCTCCCTGTACTATGCCGCGCTTATATGAGTTTGATACCGCGGGATAAAACCAGTCATTAACAGACACATCATCAAACGGCTCTGCCAAGTCGGTTTCCTGTATATTTTCAACTCCTATAAAGCGCATCACCATAGCAACCGCCTCTGCACGGGTAACATCGTCGTCTATGTTTGCCTCGCCCCTATCGTTACCCTTAATAACGCCTGTACGGGAGAGCATCTCAAAATTATGGAATTCATAACGGGAGGCATCATAATCGGTAAAGTTAATTTTCTCCGGCACGAAAGCCTCGATTTCACGGTCTTTATTTTGGGCAGGAACTGTTGCAAACAAAGAATCCTGATACACCATAGACAGAGTTATTGGCTCTTTTGTATCTTTATACCTTGCACAGGTCAGCCAGGAGTTTCTGTCTTCAATATCACCAGGAAACGGAATCTTTACCGTAACAAAAGTTGACGGCGCCGCCTTATCAACGGCATCGGTAGCACAACTGCCAAAAGTTATCAGCATACACATAGCCAAAACAATCGCCGTAATTTTCTTCATCTGCAAAGCCTCCTATCCTATGTCTTATTTTGATTTCCTTGCGTATTTATCACACAAGTCGTTTATCTGATCTGTAAATTTAGCAAGTTCTTTGTTTGTCAGATTACGGCTTAACTCTGCAACAGTTTTAAGTCTCTGACAAGCCGCCATAAGTCTGTCAAATACAAGGTTTGCTCTCCGTCTGCCATCTGATATTTTAGTCAGTTTAACTATTCTTCCTCTTGCAGTGCATTCTCCTGTTACAAGATCATATTCATCACCACTATACGGTGCTGTTGCTGTGAATTTAAGTTTGTTATATATCGTCTGTGAAAATCCATCACACACCAAATCATCACCATGGTTTACAAATACTTTCTCAGGTGGTTTTTCCATACTTCCAAGCCATCCAAGAAGCATATCTTTATCTGCGTGACCGCTGATACCTACTATTGACTCAATCCTTGCATTAACTTGAATATCCTCGCCAAATAACGAAACATGCTTTGCTCCGTTTATCAGTTTTCTTCCAAAGGTTCCTTCTGCCTGATATCCAACAAAGAGAATTGTGCTGTTTTCTCTCCACAGATTGTGCTTTAAGTGGTGTCTGATGCGACCTGCTTCACACATACCCGATGCAGATATGATTACCTTTGGAATCATATCAAAGTTTATTGCTCTTGACTCATCAGCTGTAACACTCAGTCTTAATCCGGGGAATGATATGGGATTGATTCCTTGCTTTACAAGTGCAAGAGTTTCTTCGTCATAATATCCCATCAGATTATCCTGATATATCTTTGTTGCCTCAACCGCAAGAGGTGAATCTACATAAACAATAAAGTTTTCATGACCTTTTACAAGCCCCTGTTCTTTAATTGTTCTGAACAGATATAACAACTCCTGTGTTCTTCCGATTGCAAAAGATGGGATAACAAGGTTTCCGCCTTTTGAAAAGGTTTCCTGCATTATTTTCGTAAGTTGGGCAATGTAGTCCGGTCTTTCTCCATGAACCCTGTCACCATAGGTAGATTCTATAACCACATAATCGGCATAAGGCGGATTTTGAGGATTTCTTATAAGAGGTCTGTCTATGTTTCCTAAGTCTCCTGAAAAAAGAACTGTTCTCTCCTCACCGTTTTCATTTACTGTAATGTGGATGCTCGAAGATCCAAGCAAATGACCTGCATCACAGAAATTTATCGTCACACCTTCAAATATTTCAACCGGTTTATTATATCCGTGTCCCTCAAATAATTTTAGAGACTCTAATGCATCAGCAACAGTATATACGGGTACATACTGTTGATAACCAGAACGCTCTGCCTTTCTGTTCTGCCACTCTGCTTCCTGCTCCTGAATGTGAGCAGAATCCTGAAGCATAATATTACAAAGTCTGTGCGTTGCCTCTGTACAATACACGGGTCCTGTATAGCCTTTTGCAACCATTGCCGGAATCATTCCGGAATGGTCTATATGTGCATGAGTAAGACAAATTGCATCAATGTCTGACGGAGCAATAGGCAACTCACAGTTTTCATACGTATCTCCACCTTGCTCCATACCACAGTCAATAAGTATATGTTTACCACTCGCTTCAAGCAATGTGCAAGAGCCTGTAACCTCATGAGCTGCTCCTATAAATATTAATTTCATATTCACTTACTCCTCTCCTAATATACTTATTAATTTTATCTCCTTGAATCCGTTTTGAAAATACT
>SVKG01000009.1 GCA_015068565.1 Oscillospiraceae bacterium
AAAACTTTGTCATTTCAAGACTTTTTTCAAATAATTATCAATTCCTTCGGGGGAGTACAGAGGTTTTCGAATCCGTCATCGGTGATTACGATAAGGTCCTCAATTCTCACTCCGCATTTTCCGGGGATGTATACACCCGGTTCAACGGTTATAACGGTACCCGGTTTAAGCGGCAGATTGTGTTTAAAGGAGAACCCGGGATTTTCGTGTACTTCAAGTCCAACGCCGTGTCCCAGAGTGTGTCCGTACATACCGGGATACTCACTGTCAATAATATCAAACGAAAGTTTGTGTACGTCTGCACAGTTTACTTCGGGTTTTATCATTTCAAGACATGCAAGTTGTGCTTTAAGTACAGTGTTGTAAGCCTTTTGTGAATCTTCGTCTACCGAGCCTATTCCAACGGTTCTTGTCATATCGCTGCAATAGCCACCTACCACACAACCGTAGTCCATAACAACCAGGTCGCCTTTTCGGATAACTTTATCACCGGGAACGGCGTGGGGCAGACTTCCGTGGTCGCCAGTGGCAACTATCGTATCAAACGAAAGTTTGTCGGCACCGTGAGAGAGCATATAAAACTCCAACTCCCGTGCCACCTGACGCTCCGTCATACCCTCTTTCATAAAGTCTATAACGTGATAGTACGCGTCGTTGGCGATTGCTGCCGCCTGTTTTATATAACCGATTTCCTCACTGTCTTTGATACTTCTGATATTTAAGATTGTATTACCAAGGGGAGAGAGTTTTTTGCAGTTTTCATTAAGCCACAGATACGTTTTGTATGAGACGGAATCGTTTTCAAAAGCCACGTTTTCGAATTTGTTTATATATTCTCCAAATTTGAAACCCGCAGAGTTTTTAACCTCGAAACCCTTTGCCTGAATACCTGCCTGTTCAACATACCTGAAATCTGTAACGATAAGCCTTTCGTTTTCAGAAATTATAAGATATCCGGAAGAGCCGGTAAACCCGCTTAAATACCGTACGTTTGCTCTGTCGGTAATTACTGCACAGTCACATCCGAGTCCTCCTGTAACTCCCAGCAACTTGTTAATTCTGTTCATTTGCCTTGTCTCCTTTGTTGTATTTACATAAATGTGAAATCCCGCACTCACCGCATCCGGGCTTACGGGCGTTGCACACAGCCCTCCCGTGGTGCACCAACTGATGGCAGAATCTGCTCTGGTAATCTGACGGCACGATTTTTTTAAGGTCGTACTCTATTTTTACGGGATCCTTGTTTGTTGTAAGCCCGATTCTGTTAGAAAGCCTTATGGCGTGGGTGTCAACAACCACCGCAGGTTTGCCGTACACATCGCCAAGTATCAGATTAGCGGTTTTCCTGCCGACTCCGGCAAGGGAAGTTAAATCTTCCATTGTATCGGGGACTTTGCCGCCGAATTTTTCCACAATATCTTTGGAGGAAGCAATAATATTTTTTGCCTTTGTGCGATAGAAACCGCAGGAACGGATAATTTGTGCAAGTTCATCCTCGTCTGCCGTGGCAAAATCCATCGGCGAGGTGTATCTTTCAAACAGAGTTTTTGTCACTATATTCACCCTTGCATCGGTGCATTGTGCCGACAGTTGTACTGCCACCAGAAGTTCATGGGGTGTAGTAAAATCAAGGGAGCATTCTGCATCGGGATACAGAGAATCGAACACCTCTTTTATTGCAAGAATTTTCTCTTTTTTATTCATTTGATCACCTGTAATGATTATACCACAAAATATTGTAAAATTCAATTGATTTTTATGGATTCGGGTGGTATAATGAAGGCAACAAAATTTTTCAAGGAGATGTTTTTGAATGAAAATACTTTTTATGGGTGATTCAGTTACTGATGCAGGTCGTGTAAGGGAGAATCCCACCTCTGTCGGTTCCGGTTATGCAATGATGGTAAAAGGCCATATTGATATGGAGTTCCCCGGCAGACACGAGTTTATCAACAAGGGTATTGCGGGTAATAGAATAGTTGATATTTACGCCCGTATGAAGAGGGATATTATGAATATCGGCCCCGATATGATGAGCATATATGTTGGTATAAATGACGCTTACTATGATTTTCAGGCGTCTCACAATGGTGTGTCTCCCGAGAAGTTCTATATGATTTATGATATGATGCTGGAAGAGATATACGAGACATACCCCGACATGAAAATTATGATAATGGAGCCGTATGTTGTAAAATGTGCAGAGACAGAGGAGTGCTACGATGAGCTCGTGGTAGAGACCAAAAAGAGAGCAGATATGGCAAAGAAAATTGCCGAGAAGTACAACCTTCCCTACATACCCCTTCAGGCAGGTTTTGACGAGCTTGTGGCAAAGACCTCCCCGTATCACATGACTCGTGACGGTGTTCACCCGACACCTATGGGCCATGAGTATATCAAGAGACAGTGGCTCAAAGGCTTTGAAATGCTTGGTTTTGAAGCATATAACAAAGACAACAAATAATTATGCGGATAATCGGTATAGATTACGGTGATGCCAGGGTGGGTGTGGCAGTGAGCGACCCTCTTGGTATTACGGCTCAGGGACTGGAAACGGTTCCCAATAGAGTTTACGACAAAATGTTTGCCAGGGTATGTGATATTATAAAAACCTATAATGCGGATAAAATAGTTGTAGGCCTTCCCCGCAATATGAACGGTACAGAAGGTGAACGCAGCACCCTGAGCCGCGAATTTGCGGCACAATTGGGCGGGGTTTTTCCCGGAGCAGAGATGGTGCTCTGGGACGAGCGTCTGTCAACGGTACAGGCACACGGAATACTCAATGAAACCAACACCCGCGGCAAAAACAGAAAAAATGTTGTAGACACTGTTGCCGCTTCAATAATATTGCAAAGTTACTTAGACAGTTTGAAATAAATTTTGAAGGAGAGCATATAAATGAATAACGAAATGGAAAACAATGTTTTGACTTTTCAGGACGAAGACGGCAACGATGTAGAACTTGAAATAATTGACGCCTTTGAAATCAGTGAAACACAGTATGTTGCGCTTGTTCCGGTTGAAGAACCTGCCGAGGATCAGGAAGAGGAAGTTTTCATTATGCGCATAGAAGAGGATGAAAACGGAGATGATATTCTTATTCAGGTGACTGACGATGGGGAACTTGAAACAGCATTTGAGACATTTAAAGAAAGAATGGCGGACGAGTTCGAAATAATTGACGAATAATGGAGTTTCTTCCATTGAAAAACACGTTTAAACCGCTTGAATCAAAAGAGGTTTTGTAGTATTATAATTTTGTTGATGTCCCTGCTGTGTGCGTGATAGTGAGTAAGAATATTTCAACTAACAACTTTTATAAGGAATTCCTGACTCGTGTCTGTGGCTGTAAACCATGACGGGCTTTGCCTGTAACAAGGGAACGTAAAGCAGACAGGCGGAAATCCACCTGTATTTACAGGTTAGAAATAACGCTCATACACGGCACGGTGGGGTTATATTTTGCAGAACATTTTTGGAGATACATAATGGAAAAAGGGCCATTTTTCAGAACTGCTCTTGTAATAGGCAGAGATAACGTTGCGGACCTGCACTCAAAAAAAGTGTGGGTTTTTGGTTGTGGAGGCGTCGGTGGATATGTGGTTGAGGCGCTGACCAGAGCAGGAGTGGGGCATATATGTGCTGTTGATATGGACAGTGTCGATATAACCAACATCAACCGTCAGTGTGTTGCCCTGCACTCAACAGTGGGCAAACCAAAAACGGAGGTACTTAAACAGCGTTGCCTTGATATAAATCCCGATATTGATTTTAAGGCGATTCAAAAAATGTTTTCTCCCGAAACGGAAGGCGAATTCGATTTTTCCGATGCAGATTATATAGTAGATGCTATTGACACGGTAACGTGTAAGTTAAGGCTTATTGAAATAGCCGGGGCAAAGGGAATACCCGTAATATCTTCAATGGGCACAGGCAATAAAACGGACCCCACTCAGTTGCGGGTTGCAGATATTTATTCCACCGAGGGTGACCCTTTGGCAAGGGTAATGCGCCGCGAACTTAAAAAGCGGGGCATAGACTCGCTTAAAGTAGTGTACTCACCTCAAAAACCCGTAGAGCAGACGTATGTGGAAGAGGGCAGTACAAGACCTGTTACGGCAAGTGTACCGTGGGTACCGCCCGTGGCAGGGTTTATAATTGCCGGTGAGGTTGTAATGGACCTTTGCGGTCTTAAAAACGAATAAAAACTGCTTACATTTCGGATATTAATAAAAAAATATCCGGAGTGAACGCGATGAAGAATAAAAAAAGATTTTTAAAGTGCGGAGCAATAGGATTTGTAGCAGGTATATGTAACGGTTTGTTCGGCTCAGGCGGCGGTATCATAGCAGTTCCTGCTATGGAGAAGTTTCTCGACATTGAGGAGCGTAAGGCTCACGCCACTGCGATAGCCATAATACTTCCCCTTACGGTTATAAGTGCGGTGATGTATATATATAAAGGCTTTTTTGATTTTCCCCTTGCTTTAAAGACCTCTGTGGGGGGAATTGTCGGAGGAGCCATCGGGGCATATCTGCTCAAAAAGATTCCCACTCCGTGGCTGCGTAAGATTTTCGGCCTTTTTATAATGGCTGCGGCTGTAAGGATGGTGATTAAATGATAGTCACCGTTTTGGCAGGGCTTTTTTCAGGTGTTATCAGCGGTATGGGTATCGGCGGCGGAGCAATTCTGATTCCCGTGCTGACTGTTATGATGGGTATAGGACAGCAACAGGCACAGTGTACCAATCTGGTGTATTTTATACCCACGGCCGTTGCCGCTCTTGTAATCCATATAAAAAATAAATCAGTAGAGTTTAAGACGGCATTACCAATAATAGGTTTTGGAATTATAGGCGCTGTTATCGGTTCATACCTTGCGGTATGTATATCAGCAGGCGCACTCAGAAAGATTTTTGCAATATTCTTGTTTGCAGTAGGAATAAATCAGTTTTTCGGTAAGAGGGGATAACGTTGTTGGAAAATTCTTTAACTTATAGTATGTTCAAAGACTTTGTAGGGGATAAAACAATTGCAATAGCAGGGGTAGGAGTGAGCAATCTGCCTCTGGTGGAGTTTTTTGTTAAACTTGGCGGCAAAGTGGTTTGCTGTGACAGAAAAACAGAAGATAAGTTTGATAAAAAGACTCTTGATTTGCTCAGGAAAAACTGTGTCCGTCTGCATTTTGGCGAGGACTATCTTGACCATTTTGACGGATGTGATATGATATTGCGTTCCCCCGGTATCCGCTATGACCGTCCGCAGTTTGCCGAGGCGGTTAAAAAAGGTGCGGTGCTGACGGGCGAGATTGAACTTTTTGTTGCACTTTGTCCGGCAAAGACAATAGGCATCACCGGCAGTGACGGCAAAACAACAACCACAACCCTTATTTATGAAATGCTTAAAAAATCCGGCAGAAGATGTTTTGTAGGCGGAAACATTGGTGAGCCGTTGCTCAACAGGATAGAGAACATCGGCGCAGATGACGTTGTTGTGATTGAACTGAGCAGTTTTCAACTCCACAATATGCGGGTAAGTCCCGATGTTGCGGTTATAACCAACATAACCCCCAACCATCTTGATTACCATACAGATTATCAGGAATATCAGGATGCCAAAAAGAACATTTACTTAAACGGCAATACAAAACTTGTGGTAAATTACGATAATGACATAACCCGCCGAATAGGTGAAGAACACACTGATGCAGATACTGTGTTTTTCAGCAAAACCGTTGATACAGGCGGTGTCCGTATATATAAGGATGTTATATATTCGGGCGATGAACCGGTGTTGAAGATTTCTGACATAAAGATCCCCGGCATCCATAATGTAGAAAATTATATGGCGGCAATCGGCGCAGTGGGAGATATGGTGTCGAGAGAAGATGTGCACCATGTAGCCGTAAATTTCGGCGGAGTAGCCCACAGGATGGAACTTGTAAGGGAAAAAGACGGCATTAAGTTTTATAACGATTCCATAGCCAGTACCCCCACGCGTACTGCGGCGGGGCTTCGGGCATGTAACAGGAAAGTTGTACTTATAGCAGGTGGATATGATAAACATATATCGTATGAGGAATTCGGGGATGTTGTTGCAGATTATGTAAAGCATCTTGTGTTAGTAGGGCAGACAGCCCCCGCAATAAAGGAAAGTGCCGAAAATGCGGTAAGTAAAAGGAATACCTCGCTGCCCATAGAATTGTGTGACACTTTTGAAGAGGCGGTACAGAGAGCGCACGATGCGGCGGAGTCAGGAGATTATGTGATATTGTCCCCTGCCAGTGCAAGTTTTGATATGTTCAAAAATTTTGAAGAACGGGGCAATATATTTAAAGACCTCGTAAACAAATTATAAATACATTGAAAGGAGGAGTAACACGGTTTTCGTGTTATGAGAAGACGATGGGAATTTCTGAGAACATAGAACTTTTATCCAATCTTCACGGTGCAACAGGGGATGAGTATCCCGCAGCGGTTGAAGTCAAGAAACTTTTTGACCCCCTGTGTGACGAGTGCAGTATTGATAAAATGTATAATGTAATCGGTATCAAAAGGAGCAAAAACCCTCAGGGCAAGCTGATGATTGATGCTCATATTGATGAGGTGGGCCTTATGGTGGCCGATATTGATGAGAATGGATTTATTTTCTTTGAGACACTGGGAGGTCTTGATTCAAGAACTCTCCTTGCTCAGGAGGTAGTAATCCACGGCAGACGGGACATCCCCGGTATAATCGGCATTATGCCCGTTCACGTGCTTTCTTCCGAAGAAAAGGATAAGCCCATACCCCGTAACAAGATGTATATTGATACGGGTTACAGTGCAGACGAGATTAAGAAGATAGTCCGTTTGAGCGACACCATTACCCTGAAAAACAAGACTCTCCATCTCCTCGGCGGCAGAATAAGCACCAAAGCCCAGGATGACAGGACAAGCGTTGCAGTTATCGTGTCTGTACTTGAACAACTTAAAGGGGTGGAACTTCCCTTTGATTTGTATGTAGTAGCAAGCACTCAGGAGGAGGAGGGCCACGGCGGAGCGATTGTCGCCACCTATGACATAGAGCCCGACCTTGCGATTGCTATAGATGTGTGTCACGGCAAATCCCCCGATGCGTCCGACGGAGTATTTCCTATGGGCGTAGGCACAGTCCTTGCCAAGGGGCCCAACATCCATCCCGGTATGCTTAGGGCAGTTACCGATGCTATGGACAAAGTGGGCATCAGCTACTCTTTCAACATACATAATATAAGAACGGGTACCAACGCGGCTATTACACAAATCTCCCGTTGCGGAATACCCAGCGTTTTGTTTGCTTTGCCACTCCGCTATATGCATACCTGTATCGAGACGGTTGATGTAGCGGACGTTCAGGCAACAGCAGACGGTATAACAGCATTTTTGAAATCTATAGAGAAGGTGGGTGACGTAATATGTTATTAAAAAACCTTACCGACCTTAATGGCGTATCAGGCAACGAAGATAAGGTGAGAGAGTTTATAAAAGAGCAGATTACACCTTATGCAGATGAAATTACCGTCGATACCCTGGGCAATATTATTGCTTTCAAGAAGGGTACGGGCAAAAGCGATCTCCGTATCGGCTTTTGTGCCCACATGGACGAGGTTGGCGGTATAGTGTCTAAAATCACCGATGACGGCTTCATCAAGTTCAAGCCCGTAGGCGGTATAGACGACAGAATTCTTCTTTCCAAACGCGTGGTAATCGGTGATAACAAAATCCCCGGAGTTATCGGCATCAAGGCGATCCATCTTCAGGAGGACGACGAACGCAAGAAGATAGTAAAGCAGAAGAGTATGTATATCGACATCGGTGCCAAGGATAAGGAAGAAGCCGAGACAGTAGTGGCTCTCGGTGATTATATTGCCTTCGACTCCGAATATATGGAGATGGGCGAGGGCAAAATCAAAGCCAAAGCCCTTGACGACAGAGTTGGTTGTGCAATACTTATTGAGGCAATGAAGCACACTTACGAAAATGATATGTATTTTTGCTTCTCCACCCGTGAGGAGATCGGCATAAGAGGTGCGGGGGTAATTGCGTACCGCTTACAGCTTGATGTGGCGTTTATGGTAGAGGGCACTATTGAGGCGCATCTGCCTTTCGTTAAGGATTATGATTGTCCCACATTTATGGGCAGAGGCCCTGCGGTGTTCCATATTGACGGGGGCTCAATATCCAACAAAAAACTCATTAACTACATCTGCGGTCTTGCAGAGGAAAACGGTGTTTCATATCAGCACCGTCAGTCCGGTGCGGGGGGTAACGACGCGAGGGCGTTTACTGCAAACGGCGGTTCCTGTGCCACAGCGGTAGTTGCTGTGCCCTGCAGATATATTCATTCACCTGTAAGTATGATAGATGAATCCGATTATAAGGCGACTGCGGAACTTGTTCGTCTTATGGCAGAAAACTCATATAAATTGGGAGGTATTTTATAATGGAATTGCTCAGAAAACTTACACAGAATTTCGGTCCCTCAGGATGTGAGACCGCCCTTCACGATATTATTAAAGCAGAAGTGGAGAACTATGTTGACGAGGTGTACTCCGATGTCCTCGGCAATCTTATTGCCCACAAAAAAGGCAACGGCAAGAAGGTTATGGTGTGCGCCCACGCTGACGAAATCGGCATAATGGTAAAAAGTATTGACGATAAGGGCTACATACATTTCACCAACATAGGCGGACTCGGCACTTTCACAAGCATTTATCAGAGAGTGCAGTTTGCCAACGGCACAGTAGGTGTTGTGTCCTACGAAGTCAAAGACGGCGGAGCAAAGAATCTTAAATTCGACGATTTGTATATAGATATCGGCGCAAGCAGCAAGGAAGAGGCAGAGAAGCTCGTTTCCGTAGGTGATCAGGCAATGTTTTTAGGTGACTTTGCCGAGACGGGTGAAAATGTGATTTCCAAGGCAATGGATGACAGAGCAGGTGTCTATGTTATGATAGAGGCACTTAAAATGATGAAGGATTGCCCCAACGACCTTTATTATGTGTTCACCTCTCAGGAGGAGGTTGGTTTAAGGGGCGCAAAGGGTGCTGCCTTTGATATTGCTCCCGAGTATGCCCTTGCCATTGATGTTACCGACACGGGTGACACCCCCGGTTGCTCCCGTATGGCGGTAAAACTCGGTGACGGTGCTTGTATCAAGGTGCTTGACAGTTCAATCATTTGTAGCAAAGCCATCCGCGACCTTCTTACTGACCTTTCCGAAGAGAAGGGTATCAAGGTACAGTACGAGGTGCTCAAAGCAGGCGGTACCGATGCGGGTGCAATCTTTGCCACAAAGAGTGGTGCTCTCACCGGCGGTGTATCTATCCCCACAAGATATATCCATACCCCCAGTGAGATGGTAAATAAATTTGACCTTAAAGAGTGTATAAGATTGGTTGCTGCTTTTTCAGAGCACAATATGGAAGATGTGAAATGAACAGTAATACTGCATTGATTTTAAAAGAAGAATACGGTATATCCGATAAACTTATTGAGATTGCAGACAGGGCAGAGGAGAAGTGCGGTGAGTATTTAAAACGTGCCGACGACATAGCCGGATATAACGGACTTAAAGTACTTAAAAGTTTTAAAAAGCACAAAATTTCCGCCGAGCATCTTGCCTCTACCACCGGCTACGGATATGACGATATCGGCAGAGATACGTTGGATAAGGTGTACGCCGACACCTTCGGCGCAGAGGATGCAATAGTACGCCACAGTTTTGTAAACGGCACCCATACTATTGCCACAAGCCTTTTTGCTGTTCTCCGCCCCGGAGATACCCTTGTTGCGGCAACAGGCAAACCCTACGATACTCTGGAAGAGGTTATAGGAATACGCCCGTCCAAAGGTTCTTTGCGGGAGATTGGTGTTAATTACCGTCAGGTAGACCTTGTTGATTCCGGGATGGACTTTGACGGACTCCGTGATGCTATCGATTCCACGTGCAGAGTAGTTGCCATTCAGCGTTCCAAAGGATATGCCTGGCGAGATTCCCTGTCTGTTGATAAGATTGGTGAGATTATAGATTTTGTCAAATCCATCCGTAAAGATATTATATGTGTGGTAGATAACTGCTACGGCGAATTTGCCGAGATAATAGAGCCAACCGATGTAGGTGCCGATATGATAGTCGGATCACTTATAAAAAACCCCGGTGGCGGACTGGCACAATCCGGCGGCTATATAGCAGGTACAAAGGAATGTATAGACCTTGCATCCTATGCATACAGTTGCCCCGGTATCGGCAGAGAATGCGGCAGTACACTCGGTAATAATTCTTTGATGTATCAGGGCTTTTTTATGGCACCACATATTGTTGCCCAGAGCATAAAGGCGTCAGTGTTTTGCAGTGCTCTTATGGAAGAGATGGGCTATGATGTTCTGCCCCGGTACAACGCAAAACGTACCGATATAATATCTGCCATAAGGCTGAACAGCCCCGACAAACTTATAAGATTTTGTCAGGGAATACAGTCGGGTGCGCCTATTGACAGTTTTGTACTTCCTATGCCGTGGGATATGCCGGGTTATGAAAATCAGGTTATAATGGCGGCGGGAGCATTTACTCAGGGGTCCTCTATTGAGATTTCAGCCGACGGGCCTTTAAAAGAGCCGTATATTGCATATTTTCAGGGCGGTTTAACCTACGAAAGTGCCAAGGTGGCAATCCTTTCAGGTGCCAACAACATACTGGAGGTGCGGTAATGGAAAGATATTTTTGTATTTTGGACGAGAATAAAATCTGTGACCGTTGCGGCGAGTGCGAGATGTGTGACTTAAATCCTGACAAGGTATGCGATAACTGTGGTAAATGTATAGAAACAGACGAAGAATACGGTGTCATAAAAATATCGAAAATTATAGAGAGTGAATAATATGGTTAAATGTTTTGATATTACCCGTCATATAGAAAAACTTTGTCCCCCAAGTCTTGCTTGTGATTGGGATAATGTGGGACTTCTGGTAGGTCGTGGTGATAAAGAAATCAAAAAAATACTCCTGACTCTTGATGTGGATGAGTATGTTGTGTCCGAGGCCATATCAGTTGGCGCCGATATGATAGTATCCCATCATCCCGTTATGTTTACTCCCATAAAACGCCTTACTGAAAACACCCCTCAGCAGAGATTTTTGAGGAGCCTTTGTAAAAATGATGTGTGCCTGTATTCTGCCCATACCAATATGGATTGTGCAATAGGCGGACTTAACGATTACCTTGCAGCAAAACTGGGTATAGAGAATGCTCAGGTGTTTGAGGAAACGGTTGATGGTGCAGGTTTTGGCAGATACGGCACGTTAAAGTGCAAAACAACTGTCCAGGATATGATTACCCGCTGTCTTAAAGTTTTAAATCTCAGTGATGTGCGCTATACGGGGGATTTGCAACGGGAAATCTCTGTGGTAGCGGTCAACAGCGGCAGCGGCAGTAATATTTTGGCAGAATGTATAGACCGTAATGTGGATTTGCTTATAACGGGAGATTTAAAATACACTCCCGCAAGGGAAGCGTATGAAAACGGCATAGCGGTAATAGATGCGGGACATTACGGCACAGAGGTTATATTTACGGAACTTATGTATAAATATCTCAGCGTGGAATTTCCTGATACAGAAATTTTAGTAAGTAAAGCGAACGAATGTGTTTTAAAAACCTATGTTGACAAACAGTGATTGAAATGATAGTATTTCTATTGAGTAAGCCGGACAGTCGCGTGCAATAAGCCGAAAGGCGTTGTATGAGGAAAGTCCGGGCATCGCAGGGCAGGGTGCCGGGTAACTCCCGGTGGAGGCGACTCTAAGGAAAGTGCAACAGAAAAAAACCGCCGTATTATACGGTAAGGGTGAAAAGGTGAGGTAAGAGCTCACCGTGGGGCGGGAGATCGTCCTGACGTGTAAACCCCATCCGATGCAACACCGCAAAGAGGAAAACGGTTTGCCCGACCAATCTCGAAAAGGTGGCTTGAACCGTGCAGAAATGTACGGCTTAGATAGATGACTGTTCAAGACAGAACCCGGCTTACAGGCTTACTCATGATAAAAGATAAAAAGCAACCGAGAGGTTGCTTTTTTTTCACAAAACTTTCACTTACTGTTAACACTTTTTCATAGACTTTACGGACAAAACAGTGTAGAATGTAAAATGTGAAATAATATAAGATAAATTCCCCTTATGAAAGGAATGGTAAGGAAAATGAGTATGGCAGGTATTGCTGAAAAGGCAAAAACAACAATCAGTGCTCTTAAACCCAAAAAGCCCCTTAAAAAGAAAACGTTAATCTTAATAGGGATGGCAGTTCTTATACTTGTAATTGCTGTGGTGTTGATTTTAAAATTAACGGGCGGCAAGGAAGAGAGCAAGATATTAACATCGAGAGTAACCCGTGGTAACGTAACCAAGGTTATTGAGGGAAGCGGTACCATTGAGGCAGTGGAGCAGTATGATATAACTGCCCTTGTATCCGGTGAGATACTCAAAGATTATTTTGAGGAAGGCCAGGAGGTTAAAGAAGGTGATCTTCTTTATGAGATTGATACGTCAGATATTGAAAACAACATAGAAAAATCCCAGGCATCGCTTGAAAAGACACAATTGTCTTATGAGCAGAGTGTAGAGTCGGTTACAAATCTTACGGTTCGTGCGAGTATAACAGGTACTGTTCAGCAGGTATACATAGAAAACGGTGATAATGTAGGTAATAACGGAAAAGTTGCCGACATTATCAATTCCGACTATATGCGTCTTAAAATAAACTTTAATTATAACGATGCACAAAACATTACTGCGGGACAGACCGCAGATGTATATCTTGAAAGTACATCCGCACCTGTCACCGGTGAGGTTACCAGTGTTGCTACGGGTTCGCTCATCAATTCAAGCGGAGCGCCTGTTTCTCCTGTTGAGATTGTTGTGCCCAACCCCGGCGCTATAAAGCCCGGTGATATGGCAACTGCCGTTGTAGGGAACTACGCATGTAATGATGCAGGTACTTTTGAATATTTTGATACAGCCGTTGTTACTGCCAAATCCTCGGGTGAGGCATACAATTTAAGGGTAAAAGCAGGAGATAAAGTTACTGCGGGAGATCCGCTCGTATATCTTGAAAGTTCATCTGCAAGGGTAAATGCAAGACAGAGTGAACTTTCTTTAAAGGACTCACAACTTGCCCTTCAAAATCTTATGGAGCAGAGGGACGATTATAATATCAAAGCCCCCATTAGCGGCAAGGTTATACAGAAAAACTCCAAAGCCGGTGATAAACTCGGCAATAACGACAGAAGTACTGTTATGGCAATAATTGCAGACTTGTCATCACTCGTGTTTGAAATCAGTGTCGACGAACTCGATATCGGCAATATCAAGGTAGGCCAGACTGTTACCGTAACTGCCGATGCTATGGAAGGCCGCACATTTACAGGCCACGTGGACAATGTAAGTATAGTAGGTTCGTCATCTAACGGTGTAACATCATATCCCGTTAAAGTTGTTATGGACGACGGAATAGACAGCGGACTCATCCCCGGTATGAACGTAAATGCCAATATTGTTATTGACTCCCGTACAGATGTGTTGAGAGTTCCTGTATCGGCTGTACACAGAGGAAATATCGTTTACGTTAAAAACGACAGCCCCACTGTTAAAAATGGCGGTACTGCCGAAAACAAAGATGCAAAAGAGGAAAATAATAAAGATAATACTGCCGGAAAAGTTTCCGCAATTATCGGTACAACTGTTTATGCAGAGGATGAAGCAGATACAGAAACTCCCAAAGCAGAGCAGCAGACAGAAACAAAAACCGAAGAAACAAAACCCGCTACGGGAGGCGAAGCGTCAACCCCCGTTCCCGGTACAGACGGTAATGCACAAGGTTCAACCCGTCGCAGACCTCAGGGCTTTGGCGGAGCAGGAAACCGTCAGGGCAGAACTCCCGGGCAGAACACCGGCAATGCACAAGGCGGTGCAACAAATGGTGAAAACGCGACTGTAAAAGAAGGAGAAGCCACTGCCGAAACACAAGGACAGGCAACTCCCAATGCTCAGGCAACACAGGGCGGCGCAAATGGTACTACACGCGGTCAGGGTGGTACTACAAATGGTGCCGGACGCGGTCAGGGCGGCGCAGGTAACGACAGAGCAAATGCGATGGCTTCCTATAATGAGAGATTGCTCAAAACCATGCAGGAAAATGCACCCGATGGCTTTACTGCTGTTGTGGTAAGAGTCGGTCTGTCAGATGAAAACTATACAGAAATCATAAGCGGACTTGCTGAGGGCGATGTGGTGTATCTGCCTGATAAAACGTCTTCAAATACCACTGCCGGATTTGGCGGCATGGGTGGCTTCGGCGGTATGGGCGGAATGCCCATGGGCGGAGCCAGAACTGGCGGAAACACAAGAACAACCGGAGGTAATGCAAGAACAACCGGAGGTAATTTCCGTCGTTAATGCAAGTTGCAGCATGATTTGAGGTGAAATTGATTGATAGATTTAAAAGATATATATAAAATATATTCTGACGGTGACAGCGAAATCCGCGCTCTTGACGGAGTCAATCTGCATATATCCCGGGGTGAGTTTGTGGCGATTGTAGGTGCATCCGGTTCGGGTAAATCCACCTGTATGAATATTATCGGTTGTCTGGATATCCCCACATCGGGTACATATATGCTTAACGGTACTGATGTAAGCACTATGGGCGAGAACGATCTTGCCCGTGTGCGTAACCGTGAACTTGGGTTTATATTTCAGCAATATAACCTTATTCCTAAACTGAATCTTTTGGAAAATGTTGAGTTGCCTCTGATATACAGAGGCCTCTCTCCCGAAAAAAGAAAAGAGATGGCAATGCTGTCGCTGGAACGTGTAGGCCTTGGCGACAGAGCAAAAAAGTTCCCGTCACAACTTTCGGGCGGTCAGCAGCAGAGAGTTTCAATCGCAAGAGCACTTGCGGGTAATCCTCCCGTAATTTTAGCGGATGAACCAACGGGTGCGCTGGATTCAAAAACCGGTCACGATGTGCTTGAATTTTTAAAGAAACTCCATAGCGAGGGCACAACGATAGTTCTTATTACCCACGATAACGGTATAGCAGAGCAGATTCCCCGTGTTGTCCGTATACACGACGGTAAGATTATATCAGACGAGAGTAAGGAGGCGAGGGTATGAATATAAAACAATCCTTTATTCTCGCGCTTAAAAGCCTTATGGGCAGTAAGATGCGTTCCTTTCTTACAATGCTGGGTATCATTATCGGTGTTGCGGCGGTTATAGTTCTGGTAAGCCTTGTTGACGGTATGAAAAAGGATATGGTTAAAACCTTTGAGAGTATGGGCACTAACCTTATCACCGTTTCAATCCGTGGCAGAGGCGGTAACCGTGCAGTTTCGGCGGATGATATGCAGGAACTTGTGTTTGAAAATTCCGAAGTACTCGCTGCAATGAGTCCTGCTGTTACGATAGGTAATGCCACCATAAAGTACGAGAGTAACAATGTAACCTCCGGTTGTATAGGCGTAAACGAATACTATGAGAAGGTTAAAAACAGCGAGGTAGAATTTGGAAGAAACATCTCGTATATAGACGTAGAAACCCGTCAGCGTAACTGTGTAATAGGTACATATATAAAGAAAGAACTTTTCGATGGCGAAGACCCCCTTGGGCAGACAATCAAAATCAATAATATGGCATTTCAGGTGGTAGGTGTTCTTAAAGAAAAGCAGGGCGGTACCGAAGGCGGAGCCGATCACACCATAATAGTTCCCTACACCATAGCGCAGAAACTTGCAAGAATGTCTGTGAGCAGTTATAATTTCAGTGCTGCTGACAAAGACCAGGTTGATAAAGCCGTTGAAGTAATTGAGGATTTTCTGCTTGGAGTATTCAGCAATTCCAGAGCATACAGCGTTTATAATCAGGCAGAATCCCTGAAACAGGTAAATGAACTTACCGGCACAATGACAATGGTGCTTGTAGGTGTTGCAGGAATTTCACTGCTTGTAGGCGGTATAGGTATTATGAATATCATGCTGGTGTCGGTGACGGAGCGTACCCGGGAGATAGGTATAAGAAAATCCCTTGGTGCAAGGCCCTGGGATATTATGAGTCAGTTTGTTGTTGAGGCAATTACCACCAGTGGTATAGGCGGTGTAATGGGGATTATTCTCGGAATCGTCGCGGCGTACGGAGTCGCGATGCTCGTCGATATGACAGTGTCGATATCTGCGATGGCAATAATCATTGCGTTTTCGGTATCTGCCCTTATCGGCGTAACCTTTGGATATTTCCCGGCTAAAAAAGCAGCGCGGCTTAACCCGATAGATGCTTTGAGATACGACTAATTGATATGTTGATAAAAGGAGATTTAAAATGTTCAAAAAGTATTTGAAATTGCTTTTGTGTGTGGCTATTGTTTTGAACTGTGTCAGTGTTGGCACAGTTGCTATGGCGGCAGGTACAAGCGATGAAGCACTTATCAGTTTTGTAAGCGGAATGGGCATTATGAACGGATATACCGACGGAAGTTACGGATTGGATAATAACGTAACAAGAGGTGAATTTTCCAAGATAGTGATTGCCGCATCAAAGTACAAAAACAGCGTGGCAAGTTCTATCACTGTTTCTCCCTTTTCCGACGTACCTTTTACTCACTGGTCAGCGCCTTATGTGCGAATAGCGTCGGTTAACGGATTTGTAAACGGATATGTTGATGCTACTTTCAGACCTGACGCCCCGGTTCTTTGTGAAGAAGCAGTAACCGTAGCACTTAAAATGCTCGGATACACCAACGAGGACTTTGGCGCGTCCTGGCCGTACGGTCAGTTGGGTCTTGCATCAAACCTTGACCTTACCGACGGCGTTTCGGCAAGTGTAGGCCAGTATATGAGCCGCCGCGATGTGGCAAAACTTATATATAATCTTATGGGCACACGCAAAAAAGGCTCTTCCTCCGATTATATTTCGGAACTTGACTGTGATTTTACAGAGGATGTTGTAGTTATCTCAACCGATGGCAGTGACGTTGTTACGAGCGCAGGTAAGTTTAAGACACACGGCAACTTCAATGAATCCTATATTGGCCGCAGAGGCGATATCGTTGTAAAAGGCGGCGACACTCTCGTAACTTTCGTGCCCGATAACGAAAATGTAGAAAAGTACGTTGTTTACTCAAAAGTAGGCGGCACAATCGTTACATATAAAGATGGTGTTCATAGCCAGATAGACATCACCGATTCCGCTACTGCTTACTATAATTCTTCCAAGTCAACCTACGGCAGTGTTAAATCCAATATTGCTATGGGCGACGTGATTTATGTAAAGAAGAACGCCGCAGGTAATGTTGATTATATTTCTGTTGAAAGCAGCAGCATTAAAGGACCTTACACAGTTCGCACATCACAGTGGTATACAGCATTCGGTAATGTAGGCAGTGCCGCTGTTATGAGAGACGGTGTAAAGGTTGGTATGTCTGATATCAAAACTTATGACGTTGCATACTTCTCACCTGACCTCAATATGATTTTTGCTTACAGTAAAAAGGTAACCGGCGTATATCAGAGCGCTTATCCCAATACAGATAATCCCGAAAAAATCACCGTTTCAGGTGTAGAGTACGGATTGGAAAGTGCCAACGCACTTACTGCCGTTTCATCCAGCGGACAGTTCCGCCCCGGCGATACTGTTACATTGCTTTTGGGCAGAGGCGGTGCCGTTGCAGACGTTGTTGATGCCAACTCGTCCGATGCAACCGTTATTGGCTATCTTACCGGTACCGGCACCAAGGAATTTACAAACATCAACGGCGATAAATACACTTCAAATTATATAAGGGTTGCCCTTGTAGAGGGAACAGAAAGTGAATATATCACCAATAAAGACTATCAGAAGCAGGTTGGTAACGTAGTTCAGGTTTCCTTTAAGGACGGCGTAGCATCCGTAACACTTTTGAGTGCCCGTACAGGGCTCAGCGGCAGAGTAAGTAACAATGCTTTTAAGATTGGTAACACTCCCGTGTCTGCAAGTGTAAAGATTATGGACGTAGCCAAATCCGACGAGGGACAGGTAAGCAGTTGGGCAAGTGTGTTCTTCCAGAGACTTGACGGCATTTCCCTTACAGAAAAAAACATTCTTTATTACGAAAAGAACTCATCCGGACAGGTTACATCTCTTATCCTTAACGATGTTACAGGCGACGCCTATAAGTACGGCGTTGTAACCCAAGCCACCACCAATGTGGGCGAAAAGTCCATAAGCGGCAGATACACTGTTGACATCGCGGGTAGGGAGTATACTCATAGTTTGTCTGCGGTATATAACGGTCTGTCATCAGGACACCCCGTTAAAGTTGTTATGAACGGCAGTTCAATAGATTCTATTGCAGCACTGCCCACCATCAGCCGTGGTGTGGATAAGTTGACATCCACCACTGCTGTTGCAGACGACAAGATTTATACAATAAGCCCCGATGTTGTGGTTTATAAAAAAGCCTTCGATTCCGGTTATATGATTGTTCCGCTTTCCGAAGCAATAGAGCATCCGACCGGTTCCATGAGCGTGTTCTTTGACAGAAGCCCCTCCGATGGCGGTCAGGTACGCGTTATAGTATTAAGATAATCCGATACAACAAAAAATCCTCCTTTTTAAGGAGGATTTTTTAATTACAGATACTGACCGCCGTATGACATCGCATCAGTTGCAAATATTGCTTTAACGCTCATACCTTCGTTTTCGGCGTTGCCTATTATATACAGTGTGTAAAACTTGTTTTCGGCAAGGGTTTGGTTGCCTGTGTCTAAAATGACGTTGCCGTTTTCTTCATCACGAATGGAAAAAGAGTAGGTGTCGGGGCGGAGGAAAATATAATCGCTTACTTCCGGAAATTCAATATCGTCAAGAATAGGAAATCCGTTTGCATAGATGTTAAGTCCCTCAAAGTCGGAAACAAGATTTACTATACGCAAGTTTGCGACTTTGTAGTCGGTTTTTGTTGTGGTGTCGTCTATCCGCAGGAGCGTTCTTGTGTTTTCGCCCCCTGCAAGGGCGAGAGTCAGCACATCCCCGTTTGAGATGTTCGCAGAGGTTGTATAGATGATATTGTCGCCGCCGTTATTGTATACTGCTCTGAACACCACCTGCCCCGAGGGGATTTGCTTGTAGCCGCTTATTTCCCCGAAAGAAAAGTCTGTAAAAAACGGTTGGTCGTTAACAAAAAAACTTGCCCTTCCCATAGAGGGTGAGGCGTTTAAAAATCTGACGTACGGATATAAAAAAGTGTCAGGCATAATAATCTCCTTTTCTAAAATTTTTTACAAGAATCAAAATTGATATCGTCAACATCTGTATGCTCAAAAAGTTCAAGGTTTTCTTTGTTGATTTCCTCACATTTTTTTGCGGCGTGAGTGGTTTTGACGGCACTTTCCCGATTAGGGGGAGCGACGCTGCTTCGCACGAGGCAGTTAATCTTGTCAGACAGTGTGTTTATAATTGTGTTTAACCGTATAAGTTCCTTTTCGTTTTCCTCCGCCTTTGCCCTTAAAAACCTCATCTCGTCGACAGATTGGCTGTCTGTAATATTATAATCAGGTTTTCCGTTTTTGTGATTGCCGCCTGTAACTTTCGGCTGAGGAAAATCAGGAAGTTCAACCATTGCACCTTTTGTCAGTGTGACAAATCTGTCGCCGTTAAGGACTTTCGGGTTGTACGCAAACCGCACTTTTATAATTTCTGCCGTTTTGCCTTTTACTTCGTTTATGGCGGTAGGTTTTTTAAAGGAAACACCCCCGTCGGTTGATGCACACTGATAAAATTTGGTTCTTTCCCTCCATTGTATGCGGATGCTTTTGTCGTTTGTGTGCATACATATATCTGCGGCATTCGTTTCGCCAAAACTGATTATTTTTCTTTCTTTTGCAGCAGAGTTGTAGTATATAAGGGCGTAGTATGATTTCATTTTCGCGGTGTAGAGAAAATGCAGCACCCCCTCGTCACTGCATACGGGATACAGAGTTTTTATGTCGTCATCAACCTGAACGGCAGAATCAGTGTATCCGTCGTTTTTCAGGTTGTAAATTCTGTATTTAAACTTTGACTCCCTGTCTGCAAAGAAAATATGTATATTCCCGTCTGTGTCGGCACAGGCGTTAAAGTTTTTTGATGTATCGGTGTAGGATATAACGCGGGGCGAAGACTGCTTTCCGTACATATCGTATATGTGGTGTACCAGCATAGGTTTGCCTTTAAAATCAAGTATGTAAAGGCAGTGGGGCACTCCTTTTAAAATAAACATTTTAAACGAGCGCATAACCCCCTCCGGTGATTTGCTGTTTAAAACAGTATGCCTCCGCCAGTCCTTGTGGTCGTAGGTAAAATATATAAGACTCCCGGAATCAAGTTGCACAGTAAGATGAAACTTCCCGTCACTGTCTGTTACTGCATCAAAACTTTGTCTGATACCGCTTTGGAGTATCTGCTCACGGTCGTCACTTTTTCTGTAACACAGGTCACCTTCCGGACTTATAAAAAATATCCACCTGTCACCATATCTGTCGGTCAAAAGTATTCTGTTCAATCCACCACATCCCTTCGTTTATATATACATATTAAAATAAAATAAAAATATGTTGCGCAGTGTCTTGATTTTCCGTTGTAAAAAGTATATAATAACAGCATTGACCCAAGGGAGGTTTTGTTATGAAGAAAGTAATTGCGGCAGCAGTTGCGGTGATTGTAATCGCAGTTGCGGCAGTTGTTTTATTTAATAAAGGAGGAGATACAAAAATGTCTAAGGTTAAAATTGAAATGGCAGACGGCGGCAATATCGTTTTGGAACTTTATCCCGACAAGGCGCCCATAACTGTTGAAAATTTTAAAAAACTTGTTTCAGAGGGTTTTTATGACGGCTTGATTTTCCATAGAGTAATTGAAGGCTTTATGATTCAGGGTGGCGACCCCGAGGGTACAGGAATGGGCGGTTCAAAGGATACTATCAAAGGCGAATTTGCCCAGAACGGTGTAGCAAACGATTTAAAACATGACCGCGGTGTAATCTCAATGGCGCGTACCATGGCACCAAACAGTGCTTCAAGCCAGTTCTTTATCTGCCATCAGGCAGCACCGCATCTTGACGGGGCGTATGCAGCCTTCGGCAAAGTTGTAGAGGGTATGGATGTTGTAGACCGTATTGCATCTGTTGAAGTGGACTACAACGATAAGCCCATAGAGGATGTAGTTATGAAAAAAGTAACTATTATGGAATAATAGTTAAATATTTGTCAATTTTTTTAAAAAAAGGCTTGTATATTTTTCCGTATTAAGGTAAAATATACTTCGGACGGTATTTTCCATCCAAAATTTGTCTGGTAATGATTTATATTATATTTTTAGGAGGTTTTTACTATGTCAGTAAAAGTTGCTATTAACGGTTTTGGACGTATCGGCCGTCTGGCATTCCGTCAGATGTTCGGTGCAGAAGGCTATGAGGTTGTTGCAATCAATGACCTTACAGATCCTAAGATGCTTGCTCATCTTCTTAAGTACGATTCATCACAGGGCAGATACGACGGTCACACCGTAGAGGCTGCTGAGGGTGCAATCATAGTTGACGGTAAGAAGATTACAATTTACAGTGAGCCCAAGGCTGCTGATCTTCCCTGGGGAGAGATTGGCGTAGACGTTGTACTCGAATGTACAGGTTTCTACTGCTCTAAGGAAAAGAGCCAGGCTCACATTGATGCAGGTGCTAAGAAAGTTGTTATTTCTGCTCCCGCAGGTAATGATCTTAAAACAGTTGTTTACAGCGTAAACGAAAACACACTCACAGCAGATGATACAATCATCTCTGCTGCATCATGTACAACAAACTGCCTTGCTCCCATGGCAAAAGCACTTAACGATTTTGCTCCCATCCAGAGCGGTATCATGGCTACAATCCATGCATACACAGGCGACCAGATGATTCTTGATGGTCCCCACAGAAAAGGCGACCTTAGACGTGCAAGAGCAGGTGCGGTTAATATCGTTCCCAACTCAACAGGTGCTGCAAAAGCCATCGGTCTTGTTATTCCCGAACTCAACGGCAAACTTATCGGTGCTGCACAGCGTGTACCCGTTCCCACAGGTTCAACAACAATCCTTACAGCAGTTGTTAAGGGTAAGGATGTAACCAAAGAAGCAATCAACGCTGCTATGAAAGCCGCAAGTTCTGAATCTTTCGGTTATAACGAAGACCAGATTGTTTCTTCCGATATCATCGGTATTACCTACGGTTCACTCTTTGATGCAACACAGACAATGGTTGCTCAGATTGCTGATGATCTCTATCAGGTACAGGTTGTTTCCTGGTATGATAACGAGAACAGTTACACCAGCCAGATGGTAAGAACAATCAAATATTTCGCTGAAATCTAATTGGATTTTAACTAAAATAAAACGGATAGTACCAATGTACTATCCGTTTTTGTATGTAAAAATTTTTTATATCTTAATCCCTTCAAATCCGTCTTTTGTATAAATCAGCACCTCGTTAAAGCCACTGTCTTTGGCAAGTTGCAATCCCAACTCAAAATTCGTGTCAAGGTAGTCTGTGTGGTGGCAGTCAGAACTTATAACCACACCGCAACCCATCTCCTTTATTCTTTTTATAATAAAAGACTCGGGATAGGGGATGCTTCTGTACCCCCGTGCGATTGAACCCACATTGATTTCAAACACCTTTATTTTTTCTGCAACGGCGGTCAGCGCTTCCAGAGCGATGCTTCGGTATGCAGAGGAGAGGGGATCTATATAGCCGCACAACTCGTTGTTTTTCATAAGCAGGTCAAAATGCCCCACGATATCGCACTTTGCAAGAGTTGTCAGCAGAGCCATGTTGTTGTAATATGCTTTTGCAAACTCCAACCCATCTCCGCCGAAGAACTTGTTGATACATTCTTGTACTTCCCTGGCGCTGCCGTCAACAGGCAAATACTTACTGCCGCATTTTATATAGTGGCAGTCGCCTATAACGTATTCGTAATCTTTGGGATTGTCGTCAGAGAACACGTCAAATTCTATTCCGCGGTATACGTCGATAACTCCCGCATATTTTTCCTTTAAATCCGCGATGCGTTTTTTGTATACTTTGGTGTTTTCAAGCGACATACAGTAACTTTCGTCAAAGGGTGTGTGTGAATGTCCGGAAAACCCGATTGACTCAAATCCCAACTCCACAGCCCTTTTTACCATATCTTCGTAATCAAATTTGCCGTCACATAATATGCCGTGAGTGTGAAGATTCTGCGGATAAACCGACATGATACCACCTCCTGAATAGTTGTTACTGTTATTATATAACAGGTTAAATAAAATTTCAACAAAAAACAAACCGTGTCCTCTAACGACACGGTCCATTCTAAGAAAACACTATTGCAATATAAAATTAGAGGTCAACAGGCTCTTCTGCCTCGTTGTACGCTTTGATGACGATTTCTTCAATGTACTTTCTTGTTTCAAAATTAACAGGGTGAGCAACATCTTTGAATGTGCCGTCTTTTGTGCGACGGTTAGGCATTGCTACAAACACCTTGTCTTCGTTTTCGATGACTTTGATGTCATGCACAACGAATGCATCGTCAAAAGTGACAGATGCAACGGCTTTCATTTTGCCGTCCGAAATGATTTTTCTGATTTTTACGTTGGTAATTTCCATTGGCCTTTCTCCTTCATGCATTTTCAAACAACTTTGGAGAGTTGGAACTCTCCACGTTCATTATATATTCTTTGTGACATTTTGTCAACAAAATAAGAACATACGCAGTAAAAATTGTGAAAAATTACAAAAAACGACAATGGTATATGTAAAAAATGACCATTAAATGTATTGCGTATATGCCCGACGTGTGATATGCTTATTCATATATGAATTTAATTTTGAGGATATAAAAATGACTAAACAACAAATAAGGCAAGAATATAGAATAAAACGTGACCGTGCAAACAAAGACGATATTGTTGAAAAAAGCCGTATCGCAGCAGAATTATTTTTGTCATCGGATATTTATCAAAAGGCGGAAGTGCTTATGCTTTATATGCCGCTCGGTAATGAAATGGACACACAGGATATAATTAAAACGGCATTAGCCGATGGCAAAAAGGTGGTATTGCCCGTAACTGACGGAAAAAGCGGTATCATAACTCCGGTATATATAGACAGCAAAACTGCTTATGTAAAGGGCAGTCTTTCCATATACGAGCCTGAAAGTGGTGATGTGGCGGATGCGGCG
>SVKG01000010.1 GCA_015068565.1 Oscillospiraceae bacterium
CATAACTCTTTTTATCATATAACCTATTGTATTTCCCATTAGCATTTCTACCATCAATCTTGTATCCATCTATATTGAATCCAGATTTATCATACCCCTGTTTATCGAATCCATATCTGTTATATCCATTTTCGTCATAACCTTTGACGTCATATCCAAATTCATCGAATTTAGTCCCGTTTCTATGTATTCCTTTTCGATCAAATCCTCGTTTATCTATAGAATAAAGAGAAGTAATGAGCCAAACAAAAATTACTGTCAAAATTATAACAACACTCATCATCTTTCTCATTATCTCCTTTCATAAAATTCGACAAAGTTCGTGTCAAGACCGGGCTAAAAATTACATTTCTCAACAGAGCCATCGCCTTATGTTTTGAACCATATCACAATTATAACACAAACAAACGGGTTTGGAAACAAAAAACACTTACAAAAGTAAGTGTTTTTTTGATTATATTATCTGTTTTTCTTTGCTTTGCGCATTGCCATGATTCTGTTCATTTCGTTATAAACAATCATAAAGCCTTCGTCAACGCCCATACCGGGTTTTGCAAGAATCTGAACGGGCTGTGTTGCCATTGCACAATGTACACAAACCTGTGCGCTGCGGTCTGTTTCGTTACATGTACCGCCCTGATATGCACCGATGCCTTTTTCTTTACAATAAAGGACTGCCTCAATTGTATTATTGATACCGCCAAGGTCGGGAGTTTTAATCTGTACCATGTGACCGGCTTTATTATCTGCAAAGAGTTTGATATCTTCGAGTGTATTGCACCACTCGTCTGCAACAAGTTCTACATCGCATCCGCGGTCATCGAGTTCCTTAGTAAGCGCTGCAAGTGCTTTCATCTGTGTTTCTCTGTCGCAGTCACAGTCCATGGGGCCTTCAATACGGAGGTGGAAGGGTTTTGCTATCTTGCCGAGTTCTTCAATATATGTTGCCATATCCTTGCAGTTATCATTGCCGAAGATAAGACCGATTGTACCATAAACATCAATATGCATTGTGGGCGCGTATGTGTCATCAGTGCGGTTGGCAAGTATTCTGTCGCGCAGCCATGCAACGTACTCAGCAAGTTTTTCGCCTTTTGTACCGAGTTTTGTTTCAACATTATTGATAAGTGCGTGGGGCAATACCTGAGCACCCTTGATAATCATTTTATCCGCATTATCATAACGGTCATCACCTGACTGGGTGAAAATCGGAATAGGAGTCTCCGATACTGTGCATCCGTACTCATCAGCAACTACTTCGCACATCATTCTGCCGGTTGCTTTGGCAACTGCATCGAGAATCGCCTGGGACAGACCGTAACGGATTGCTGTGTGCAATCTTTTGCCGTCTACCTGGATTGACTCCATCATAGCACAAAGACCGCGGAAATCGTCGGCTTCTTTACCCACGAGTTCGGGTTTGATGTATTTATCAATAACGGGAATAAAATCCTCTGCAAGGAACAGCGGATCGCGTCCGCCGGCACCTGAATACTGAACGGCTGCACAATCGCCGTACGCCATCTGTCCGTCTTCCAAAATAATCATTACGGAAATGGATTCTCCCGCCTGACGAACTGCACGGAAGCCCTCTGTTACGGGGTTGCCTACATAGAAAACACCATCGTGACCTGCGCCCTGTTTGATTGCGCGCTGGTCATCGAAGTAAAAGCCTGTACGGCCTGCTGAACATACAATATCAACTATTTTCATTTTAATTTTCCTCCTATTTTGTCTTGGGACGTCCTACAAGGCGGCCTTTACCTATTGCATACACATCATCAACAACCATCTGGAAAGAAGCGGCACGTTTTTCGGTAACGGCACGTTCTTCAATCTTTGCTTTATGGAAATCAATAAGGTCCTTAGAGAAGGGCAGGTTACCGGTGTTGAGGATTCTTACTGCGCCGTCATTATCACGGCAGGGAAGCATCAGACCCGCATTTGCACGGCAAGGTGCAAAGGGAACGTCAAGCACACCCGCTTCAACACCACGGCACACACCAACTGCGATATCGCCGTTACCAAGTTCAAAGCACTTATCAACAATCGCACGGGTTTCCTGACGGATAATGGATTTTTCCTCTTCAAGACGTACATCGCGGAAGGTCTGGTCGGCAAGCATATTTACTACCTGCTTGGTACAACGCAAACCTTCGGCATTGGCTTCCATTGTAGGAATACCAACAGCCTCGTGGGGAGTTTTAACGATAACCTTTGTTGCCTTTGAAAGTGCGGCAATAAGGCTACCTGATGAGATTACACCGAAAGCCTTTGCTTCGTCAGCGGGGAAACCGCCCATCCACTGATGGAGAACAGTAGTAACCTCTACATCGTTATATCCGTATTCTGCAAGATATTCATCAGTGAGTTCCTGCAATACGCGGATTGCTGCAATATCCTGTACAAGGTTACCGCACTGGCCGTAACCTACTGTGATATTTTTAACACCCTGCTCTGCGGCGAGTAATGCTTCAATTATAGCGGCAGCATGGGAAATACAGGGGGGTACCAATGTGCCGGTGAGGGGGCCGTACGGTTCACGGTTAATAGAAACTCCCATCTCCTCGTAAAGTCCGGTGAGGCGGTCTACATACTGCCAGTCGCGGATTGTACGCTCCATAGGGATATTTTTACAATAAGGCAGATTATACGAAATACCGCCGCCTTCATAACTTGTGAATCCACCCGCATAGGTAATCTCTGTGAGCAGTCGGGCATCAGGGGTGCCGTGACGAACCTGCATAGGTACATTGACACTCTCTATAACTTTACGGCATTTCTCTACGCCGTGGTTAACAGCAGGAAAACCGTTGAGCATAGCACGGTTAAGACGAATAGACTCGGAAATTCCGTTCTCTGCCTCTTCATAACGGTTCTGACGGGTATAACTGTCTATGGTTGAAGGCAAAAGGTCTGCCTCTCCGTACTGTTCAAGATACTGCATAAGTTTGATATGCTCTTCAACAACAGGCACTCCCGCACGAGGCTGAACCAGTGTACGGCCATCACGCTTTGCATCCAAAAGTTTTTTAGAGAAGTTTCTGTTTTCGGGCATAGATTTATGGTACGCTATCGCCTCTTCCAAATTGACATCCTTACCGGTAGGCCACTGTGTCAAAACTTCCTGGCGCAAGGTGTTAAATTCACCGTCGGGAATTCGCTTATTCTGAATATCCATGGTATTCAAGCTCCTTTTTCATTATTCTAAGGGCTGTCTCGGGATAATTGTGCGACAACAATCCCATAGCAGCCAAAATGTACGTTCTGTCTACCCATACATCCGCTGCCTTAGGCCGCAGAGAGGTCGGGTTTGCAGGAGAGTAAAAGGCGTGAGAGGCTATCTCAGCCGTTTTTTCCGTGTGGATAAGGCTGCCGCCTGTTACCACAACTTGTTTTACATGGGTGAGATTTTTGCCCTCCTGAACATAAGTCTTACCCATGATGGAAAATGTTTCGGATATAGTTCCTGCATGACGGGTGACCGCCTCCTCAATAGCACACGATGCAAGAGCATAATCAAGTGCGATGAGTTCGGCATCGCCGTCCGGTACTTTATCCGTGTTTTTCCTTAAATAGTCTATCAATGATATTACCTTATCCTCTGCCAATCCCGAAAGGGCACATATCCGGCCGATACCCACAGCATCCACAATACCCTGTATACTGTAACGCATACCGATATCGCCTTCCACTGTACGTTTGGCATAGGGTTCGGGCAAACCTTTATACATAGTTGTCATCTGCTCGGGCATACCGTCCGCTATTGAATACACGTCGGTAGTCGCCCCGCCCACATCAACCGCAACAAGGTCGCCTATACCGGCCTCGTCGCCGCTACCCTCGGCAAGTAACTCCATTGCACGGAGTACCGCAGACGGCGTGGGCATCATAATATCCGAAAGCAATTCGGTCACTTTACTAAGGCCTTTTGCAAGGATAATACGGTTTAAAAATATGTCTCTGATTTGTTTTTGTGTGGGCTCTATCTGCAAAACGCCGAATTTGGGCATTACATTAGGACACACATACACGTCGCAACCTTCGAGTATCCGCTCACACTCCTTTGCGGCACTGCGGTTACCCGCTATGACAATCGGAAAATCCGGCTTGATGGTTGAAAGCATCCGGGCATTATGGATTATACATTCTGTATTTCCGCCATCGGTACCGCCCACCAGCAAAAATATATCCGGATTGGTCTGACGAATCTCCTCTACATCATCCTCGGTAAGTTCAAAGGCATAAATACCAACAACCTTTGCACCTGCACCAAAACTGGCAAGTTTTGCCGCCTCGCCGGTAAGTTCCGGAACAAGACCGCTTGTTACCATCCTCAGCCCTCCCGCCGCAGATGAACAGGCATAACATTCAACATAGTCAATCTCGCCTGTTTTTTCTTTAAGCAGTTTGAGCCCCTCGCCGAGTCCGTCGTTAATATCCGTCTGCACCGTTGTATACGATGCTGCTGTACCAAGTATCTCCTCTGCATCAACATCAACAGCGGTGAGTTTGGTATATGTGCTGCCAAAATCAATCAGCAAGACGGGTTTCACGCGTTGTCACCTTCTATATGTAAAAGTTCTCTCAATGCCTCAATAGTTGTCTCCGGAGAAGTTCCGGGCGGGAACGCTCTGTCAAAGCCCATTGCCTTGAATCTCTGCTCTACATCCTCAAACTTCTGCTTACCGATTACGATATTTCCGCCTACAAGCAAGGGAATACCTTTAAGACCTGCTTCGTCGCATTTTTCACGCATACCGCGGCAGTCAAGTTCGCCCTGGCCATACAGAGAAGAAATCACTATTGCATCAGCATTTGACTCAATTGCCGCTGCAATATACTCTTCCTGAGAAACCATAACTCCCAGATTGACTACGTCAAAACCGGCTTCCGTGAAAGCATGGTACAAAATCTTATTACCGACAGCATGTACATCTGCTCCAATTACGCCGATAACCAAGACTTTCCTTTCTCGATTTTCCATAACAGCACCTCATAAATAATATAATTACAAACTAACATTATTTTACTATTATATAATATAATGCAATATGCCTTTTGTCAAGGAAATAAACAACAAATTATTACTTTTTTTCATAAAAAATGAGTCCAAAAGGACTCATTTGTTTCTTTAATTATTTTTCGGAATTGAGATATGCTTTTCTGCCGGTTTCATAAAGATTATTACCCTCACTGTCTATTATAACAATCACAGGAAAATCCTCTACTTCCAAACGGCGTATCGCCTCTGCTCCAAGGTCATCATAGGCTATTACCTCTGCTTTTTTAATGCATTTGCTAAGCAGCGCTCCGCAACCGCCGATTGCACCAAAATACACAGCACCGTGTTTTTTCATTGCATCAACCACTTCGGGGCCGCGTTTGCCCTTACCTATCATACCGGTAAGTCCCTCTGCAATAAGTGTGGGGCTGTATGCATCCATTCTATATGATGTAGTGGGTCCTGCCGAGCCTATTGCCTGTCCCGGTTTTGCAGGTGTGGGACCTACAAAATATATGATCCCGTCTTTAACATCAAGGGGCAACGGTTTGCCTTGCTCTACAAGTTCGCAAAGTCTTTTATGTGCCGCATCACGGGCGGTATAAATTACACCGGATATTAAACAACTGTCTCCCGCTTTGAGTTTTTTTGCTTCTTCACGGCTTAACGGCGCCTTTACTGATATTGACATTTATAACACCTCCGTACGATGTCTGGTTACATGGCAGTTGATATTTACAGCCACGGGCAGACCCGCTATATGTGTGGGGAATTTCTCTATATTGACAGCAAGAGCAGTAGTCTTACCGCCAAAGCCCTGAGGGCCTATGCCGAGAGAATTGATTTTATCAAGAAGTTCCTGTTCAAGATTAGCATAGAAGGGGTCTTCATTCCTCTCGTCAACAGGGCGGAGAAGCGCCTTCTTTGCAAGGTATGCGGCTTTATCGAAAGTACCGCCCACGCCTACACCTACCACAATGGGAGGGCAAGGATTGGGACCTGCTTCTTCAACAGTTTTAACTACAAAATTCTTTACACCTTCAAGCCCGTCGGAAGGACGGAGCATAGCAATTCTACTCATATTCTCACTGCCGAAGCCTTTGGGTGCAACGGTTATCTCCAACTTATCACCCGGCACAATCTCAAAATACAACATTGCAGGGGTATTATCTCCGGTATTGACTCTATCGAGAGGGTCGCGTACAACACTTTTACGCAGATAGCCCTCATCATATCCCTGACGTACTCCCTCGTTGACAGCGTCGGTTATATCGCCGCACACATGCACGTCCTGACCGATTTTTAAAAATACACACGCCACTCCCGTATCCTGACATACGGGCTGGTTTTTTTCGTCTGCAATTTCATAATTTTCTATTATCCTATCCAGTATCTCCTTTGCCTGAGGCCAGGGTTCGTTGTTTCGAAAATCACAGATACGTTCTTTAAGGTCACTGCTCAGATGACAATTTGCTTCTATACAAAGTTTTTTTACAACCTCTGTTATAAGAGCAGCATTTATCTCTCTCATAATATATCCTCCGTTATTCAACTACGTTGTATATTTTATCCTGAATATCTCCGTAGCGGCTTATTACCTCTGCTACAACTCTGTCACCCTTGGGGAGTCTGTCGGGTCTGCCGGTGATTCTTTCTGTCTTTTCTTTAAGTTCCATAATATCCACAACAGGAAGTCCGGCATCAGCAAGACGTTGTCTGAGTTCCACTTTATTTGGATTAACCGCTATTCCGCCCTGAGTAACGAGCACATCTATATCCTTGCCCGGAGTTGATATGCAGGTTACCTTATCTGTAACAATGGGAAGTCTTGCACGGAACATAGGTGCTATAATCATTGAAAGTTTTGCTCCGGCAGCGGTGTCACTGTGTCCGCCGGAACCACCCATAATATATCCGTTGGAATCTGTATGAACATTTATATTAAAGTCAGTATCAATCTCTGTTGCACCAAGAATAACCACATCAAGGCTGTCAACCGCAGCACTGCGGCTGGTAGGTGACGCATACTGCATAGCAGATATCTCCTGATGTCTTGGGTCGTTCTTAATAGACTCAACCGCATCAAGGTCAAAGCACTGTACATCAAGCAGACTACGGAAGCATCCTGCTTTGAGCATATCAACCATATAACCGGTTATGCCACCAAGTCCAAAACTGCCTTTGATATTTTTTTCGAGCATAATATCTTTCAAAAACTTCGCCGCAGCCAAAGAAGCACCACCGGCACCAGTCTGGAAAGAAAAACCGTCCTTTAAAAGTCCCGATGCTTCAATAACCTTTGCCGCATGGGATGCCATAACAAGGCCCACGGGATCGCGCGTTATCTTGGTAGTGCCCGAAACGATACCTTTGGGGTCACCGATAGCATCAACCTCTACAACATAGTCTATATAATCTTCCGATATGGACCAGCCCTCCATAGGATAAGGCATAAGATTATCTGTAATAACAACTACCTTTTTGGCATACATAGCATCTGCAAAGGCATAACCAAGACTGCCACAGGCGGATTTGCCGTATTTACCCGAGCAGTTACCCATAACGTCTGCCGAGGGTGCTGCAATAAATGCCACATCAATAGGGGTTTTTCCCTGTGCTATATCACTGGGTCTTCCACCATGGGTGCGGAACTGAACGGGATTATCCATAATGCCGATTGAAAACGCCTTGCCAAGACCGGCGGCAATATAATCTGCCGCAACGGAAGTTACAACTTTATTCTTTATATGATCTATCAGAGGAAGGTGAACATCGAACAGGGAACTGGCATTTACAGTAAGGTCGCGTATGCCAAGACCTGCAATTTCATCCATAACCATATTGAGAACATAGTCGCCGTTTCTCAAATGATGGTGGAAAGAAACCGTCATGCCGTCTTTAAGTCCTGCAAGTTGTATAGCTTCTTTTATAGATTTAACAAGTTTATTCATTGCCTTCCCTCCTATCCATACCAAGTGCTTTTGCCATAGATATTGTCCTCTCGGCTCGTGCAACGATGGGAGCATCTATCATTTTGCCGTGAAGGGCTATCGCACCCTTACCCTGTGCTTTGGCAAGGGCAATCGCATCCATAACTTCATAAGCATAGTCAATCTCCGCCCCGGTAGGACTGAACACATCGTTGATAACCTCAACATGGCGGGGAGATATAGAGGCTTTTCCGGTAAAGCCAAGGGCTTTGGCAACATTGGCGTCAACGACAATTCCCTCATCGTCATTAACGTCTGTAAAGGGCGTATCGTACACATCCACACCTGCCGCACGGGCAGCAACCACAAGGCGGGTTCGTGCATACTCAATCTCTCTGCCCTCTTTTGTACGTTTACACTGCAAGTCCGCAGTAAGGTCCTCAGCACCCAAAAACAGTGCCTTGACTCTGTCACATGACGAAGCAATAGCAAAAGCGTTCTCAACACCTAATGCTGTTTCTATAAGAGGCATAAGTCCAACAGTTCCTTTGGGAATACCAAACCTCTCCTCTGCCTCATCAATATACGATGCAGCAGTAAGCGCATCCTCAGGAGTCGAGGTTTTGGGAAGAAGTATCAATCCCGGTTTTTCGGGAAGGATGACATCTATATCCTTACGCCAATAATCTGTATCAACAGAATTGATTCGAACTATAACCTCACATCCGGCAAGGTCCATATACCGCATAGTGTTACGCACAAGAATACGTGCAGCATCCTTCTCTGCGGGAGAAACGGCATCTTCCAGGTCGAATATTACAGAATCAGCGCCCAATGTAGATGCATTTATAAGCATATTCGGGTTATTACCCGGCAAAAACAACATACTTCTGCGCATCAGGCTTCCCCCTTTCCGCGGAGAACGGCTGTTTCTACCCTTGCACGGATTACACATTCAAGAGCGCCTCTGTCTACAACATGAACAGATGCGTTATCTACGCCGTATCCCTTTAAAACATCTTCAACAGCAACTCTTATTGCCTGTCCAAACTGCTTTTCAACAACAGATTCAATCTGTATTTGGAGGGCTCCGTTGCCCGGCTCAATCTCAATATAAGCATCGCTCGACTCCATTGTGCCGGCAGATGCACGTTTTTGAATATCCACCTCAAAAACTCCTTTCAGAATATAAGAATCCTATCTTATTGTATATCACTATTCCATAAATTGCAAGGTTTTTTAATTTTACTTTACATATCCTGATGAAAAATGTATAATATATTTGGTTGGTATATTATAATATTAAAGGATTACGATATGAACACAGAGATTGTGAGCCGCCTCTGCGGCAGAAAACTCAATATATGGACGGATTTCCTTAAAAATGCTTCCCTCGAAGCGGATATGTCCGTTAAACAAACCGTCCTTGTATGGGACGGCGACTCCCTTATTGCCACAGGGTCAAGAGACGGAAACATTTTAAAATGCATTGCCGTAGACTCTGCACATCAGGGAGAAGGACTTACATCCACAGTTATTACCGAGTTGCGCAAAAGTGCATTTGAAGAAGGATTTACACACCTTTTCCTCTACACAAAACCCAAGAACAAGGACATGTTCTCTTCACTGTTTTTCTACCCAGTGGAGCAGACGGGAGATGTGTTGCTTATGGAAAGCATCAAAGACGGTATGGAAAACTTTTTAAACACTTTACCCGTGAAAAGTACAAAAGGTGTTATCGGCTCTGCGGTAATGAACTGCAACCCGTTTACTCTGGGACATTTATATCTTGCAGAAACTGCTGCTGCCGACTGCGATCATCTGTATATATTTGTTCTATCAGAAGACAAAAGCAAATTCAGTGCCGAGGACAGAATCAATATGGTAAGGCTGGGAGTTCAGCATCTTAAAAATGTAACGGTGCTCCCCACGGGACCGTATATGATTTCATCCGCTACATTCCCCACTTATTTTTTAAAAAACAGAGAAAGTGCGGCACAAATACAGTGCGGTCTTGATATTGAAATTTTTACAAAACATTATGCGCCTAAGTTTTCCATAACAAAAAGATATGTAGGAAATGAGCCGCTGTCTCCCATGACGGCGGAGTACAACCGGGCGCTCAAAGAAAACCTGCCGCAAAAAGGGATTGAACTTATCGAAATCCCAAGACTTGAAGATGGCGGCAATCCCATAAGCGCAAGTTATGTGCGTAAACTTCTCGAATCAGGCGAACTTGACAAAGTTAAAAAAATCGTACCCTCAACAACGTACGAATATATAAAAGCAAACAAGTTGTTTTAATTAAGGAGGAATCTGTCTATGTTGGACCGTCAGGAATGTCACATTTTAAGCAGTTATTTTGCGCCGAGAGGCCACAACAGAATGTACTCTCTCGGTATGCAATTGTCACAGTTGTATCTATCCCCTTTTGATCACCTTATAGGTGTTATCGGAGATGCAGGTTCGGGAAAAAGCGCTCTTTTGCGCGGAATGTTCCCGGGGCTTGAACTCACAAACGACGATGACGGCGTATATGTACGGCCTCTGCCTATCCTTGACCAGACGGAAGGCTTTTTTACGCCACACACATATCATCTGGATATAAGATTTGAAAACGGGTTTACACAAATGTCAACTCTTGCCGATGCAATTAAAGAGGCTTTGCACAACGGAAAACGCGTAATAGTAGAACATTTTGACCTGATATATCCGTTACTTGGGTTTAATGCGGACCTGATCATAGGCGTAGGTGAACAGATACTCCTTTCAAGACCCACTATTTTCGGCCCTGAGCCTCAGGATATAAGAGACAAGGTATACGAATCCCTTTCCTACCGTCTTATGGCACATACGGCAGAGGATTTATGTGAACTCTGTCTGCCACCCGAGGATATGGAACGCTGCGGACACGACGACGTGCGTCACGGCTTTGTGCTCACATTCAACGATACTGAGCCGGAGTTTGATATAGCCGAAGTGGAGAGGAAGGTAAACGAAATGATTGCCGCCAATCTGCCCGTAACATACTCCGACAACAACCATATATCCATTGACGGAAAAATCCATCCCTGTACAGGACCGCGCATACACGTATCGCATACGGGAATGATAGAGAATTTCCATCTGCTTCATCACTTTATACACGACCGTTTGAACCATCGCTACCTGTTGGTGGGTTGTGTGGGCAAAAATGCCAAGGAAAACCTTAAAAAACTCGACAAATACCAGCAACAACAGATACAAAACAACACCCTGATTATATAGGGAGGTAAACTATGACAGAAATAACTCTGCCCCAGATATTGAAAGCACGGGAAGACAGAGCAAATATGCAAAAGGATTTTCTTGAAAATTACCATTGTACTGTTATCTCCTTTACTATGAATATCGCGGGGCCTGTCAAGACATCACCCCTGATTGAACGGGCTTTCCGCTATGGCTTGGACCGGATACTCGGAAAAATTGAGCAGAGCAGTATTTTTGAATGTCATATTGCCACTCCCCCAACCGGATGCGAGGCTATTATTGCCGCAGATGTTAATGCTGTGGAGTTTAAAAAATTTTGTGTCGGCATTGAAGAGGAAACCCTTTTGGGAAGACTGTTTGATATCGACGTGATTGACGGGCAGCGAAACAAGTTGGAGAGAGCAAATCCCCGAGGATGTATTGTATGCGGTGCTCCGGGACGGAGTTGCAGTGCACGTCGGGTGCACCAGGTGGATGAAATCCGCAAAGTTACATACGGGATAATGCATGATTTTTTTAAAAACCATGACGGGGACCGCATCAAAGAACTTGCAGTAAAATGCCTTATGGATGAAGTCAGCACCACCCCCAAACCGGGGCTGGTGGATCGCCGCAACAACGGCAGCCACACCGATATGGATATTAACACGTTTATAAAAAGTGCTGTTGCCCTTGGGCCGTACTTTAAAGAATGTTTTATCATCGGTGCCGAAAACAAAGAAAAAAACCATAACAGTTTTTTTGAACTGCTACGGGATGCGGGGATAAAGGCAGAGCGCACAATGTACAATGCAACAGGCGGGGTCAACACCCACAAAGGAATAATATATTCCCTTGGAATTATATGCGGTTGCATCGGCAGGAACTGGTCTGCGGAACTCCCCTTTGCCGAGGTTGGCGAAATACTAAAAGAATGTTCGCTCACGGCATCATGTACGGCAGAAGAAGATTTTAAAAACACAGGCACTTCCACCGCCGGTGGAAAAGCGTACAGTGAGTTTGGAATCAAAGGTGCGCGGGGAGAGGCTTCATCTGGATTTACCACAGTATCAAATGTGGGGCTGCCCGTCTTGAAGAAAGCCCTCGGCGACGGACTCGATTTTAATATGGCAGGTGTGATTGCCCTTATACACCTGATCGCAAATGTTGATGATACAAATCTTTACAGTCGCGGCGGTGTTGAAGGCAGTAAGTTTGCCGCAGAATATGCCCTGTCTTTAACCGACAGATATCCCTCGCCGGTGGAAGCAGAAAAAATGGATGACCTGTTTATATCCCGAAATCTCTCCCCCGGAGGATGTGCCGATTTACTTGCGATTACTTATTTTTTATACAGTATTTACAATTAAAAATGCTCTATCACTCAGTGATAGAGCATTTGATTTATTCGTCTTTTGTGCGGTTTTGCTTGGCAATTTCTGCAACCTCGGGGTATTTTGATATTATATATGCATATCCGTTTTCACTATGCGGCACGAGGCAGTTGGAACAATCCTTAATGCCGTCCTCTATATATACAAAATTTCCGCCGCACCTGTCGCCAAGCGCATAGAGGGGACAATAGCAAAACAAACAGTTAAAGTGCTCTCCCGCACCCTTATGGCAAGGATAATAAACACAATCTTTATTTTCAAAATATGAGAAATTGTTATCCATATTACACACTCCTGACACATCTAATTATATATGACTGTCAGGAAGAATGCAAGGTAATTTTTTGTTTACAAATACTGACGGATATCTACGGCAAGTTTTTCTTCAAGATTTATAAGACGTTTGGCAATATCTTTTGAAACCTCGTCTGCCGCCTCATACTTATTAAGATATTTATTGAGTGACTTTACCCCCATATTACACCCGTCGGTCATAAGGTCGGCTATGGTGGCGTCCGACTCATTTAAAGAAAGCATTACATTAGTCTTAATCCACGACATACTCTTTGCCATAACATTAGGCTCTTTGCCGTCGTCATTATACTTATCAAGCAACTGCTGAATTTCGCGGTCAAGTTTATCGTGCTCCGCTCTGCAATCTGTAAGGAGTTTACGGAGATCATCTCCCGCATACTCCACCACATCTTCTATTGATGATACACCCATCTTGATACCCGCATCACACTCGCGCAAAAGTCTGATTGTATCCTGTTCTACCAAAATAACCACAACCTTTTTTATTTTAGTATTCCGCAAAACGGTGGTGCTTATTCCGTGCGCAGGAAAATAAAATATTAGTTTACTGTCTTATAAACAGCTGTGTCCAGTAGTTGCCTTTGGCAACGTACCCAACACCGATTTTTGTATATGAGGGATTTAAAATATTTGCCCTGTGACCCGAAGAATTCATCCATGCATTTACCACCACCTGAGGAGTAGCCTGGCCTTTGGCTATATTCTCCGCCGCACTTTTATACTTTATCCCGAAATTTTTCATCATATCAAAGGGTGAGCCGTAAACAGGACTTGTATGAGAAAAGTAGTTATTGTCTTTCATATCCTGTGACTTATACCTTGCCACACGGCTCAACTCCCAGTCGGCAGTAAGTGTGCGCAACCCGTTTTTTACTCTGATTTCATTTACAAGCCTTATTACCTCGCTCTCATAGTTTGTGACCGTGGAGTCGGTTTTGGGGATGTTTAAAATCTGTCCGGGATAGATAAGGTCAGGATTTATGATATGGGGATTGGCGCTTTTGATTTCGCTAAGTCCCACCTCGTGCTTCACCGCTATTTTCCACATACTGTCACCGGATGCAACTGTATGTTTTACCATAGATGCCGCATAACCGGGAAGTATTGTTGTTATTTGAATTGCCACTATAAGCGTAATAATAAACTTTTTCATTATCTCTGCTCCTTTCAAGTTGTACCCCGATAACCGGGCCGTATATACTATAACATATACTACGGCTGATTCAAAATGTAATATATGGAACATGAGAAATGTTAAATAATCCTTGCGGATTATGAAATATTTTGCTAACGCAAATTTTATTGAAAAAAGCGTACTGAATTTTCAGTACGCTTTTTTCGGAAGGTGCTACCCAGATTTGAACTGGGGGTAAAGGAGTTGCAGTCCTCTGCCTTACCGCTTGGCTATAGCACCGTATATTTAATTATATGTGGAAACAAACAAATATTCCACTATATTATTTAAGAGACGCTAAAACGTCTCTTAAACAACATCAAAGCGGAAGACGAGATTCGAACTCGCGACGTTCACCTTGGCAAGGTGACGCTCTACCACTGAGCCACTCCCGCAAATTGGTGCCTCCGGGCGGAATCGAACCACCGACACGAGGATTTTCAGTCCTCTGCTCTACCAACTGAGCTACAGAGGCAAATTACTTGCCTTATTTAACTATACCCCTTTAAAAAGGGAAACGACCCGGAACGGGCTCGAACCGTCGACCTCCAGCGTGACAGGCTGGCATTCTAACCAACTGAACTACCGGGCCATATTAACGCGGAATGGGAACAATAGGGATCGAACCTATGACCCTCTGCTTGTAAGGCAGATGCTCTCCCAGCTGAGCTATGCTCCCCTGTTTCCGCGTCAACGCTATTTATTATATATGACACAAACTTGTTTGTCAAGACTTTTTTGTAAAAATTTTTAAATTTTATCCTTTACTGATTTTTGCACAGTTTTCGGACAATTACTTAACAATTATTATTACATATTGCTTATTGACATAATTCTGTTTTTTTAGTATTCTATATATTATTAGTGTTTTTATATATGTTTACATGTTAAAAACTCAAAGGAGCGAATATATATGTTAAGCAAAGAAGTTGCCGTTCAGAATCAGGTTGGTCTACACGCCAGACCTGCTACTTTCTTTATTCAGAAAGCCAACAATTTTAAATCAAGTATATGGGTTTCAAAAGACGAGCGCAAAGTTAATGCCAAATCTCTTCTGGGTGTTTTATCATTAGGCATTGTAAAGGGAACAGTTATTACTATCATCGCCGACGGCAAAGATGAACAAGAGGCTGTTGATGCGTTGGTTGAACTTATATCAACAAATTTCCTTGAAAACGAATAATGTACATCTGATTTTAAAAAAAGACATCTTTTTAAAAAGATGTCTTTTTTTATTTGAGTTCTTGTGTCATTTTCTTATATTCATCGTAGCCGTACAGGTCGTTTAAAACATCAAGCATCATATTTGTCGATATTTTTTCGGGGAGTTGAAGTTTTTTCAGCAATGCCAATCTTCGCTCACTGCTGCCGTTGTTTCCGCTTAATCCGTCGGCAAACAAATCGGCTTTTGTGATAAGTCGCTCATCATGGGATTCCTTTCGTTGAGTGAATCCCGCATTTTTGAGTGCCTCCACAATATCGGCATCGCTTACTCCCTCCACGCCGAGGAAACCCTCTTTGGAAGGTGCTGATTTGCGCTTTTCTTTACCCTTTATATCAGGAATATATGCGTGTCTCACATTTTTATTGCCTACAAGGTTTTTTACATAATTCCTTATACGAAAACCTGCCCTGTCGCTATCGGTAAAAATTATTATCCCCGTAGTTTCGGCATAACGGCGTATCATCTCTATTTTTTTCTTATCATTATATATACGAAAACCGTTTGTGGTTATCACCGTTGCATCTACAAGTTGCTTGACCTTGATTTCGTCATATATACCTTCTACCACAATGGCTTCCTTAATATTGAGCATAGCATCACCTTATTGCAGATTGATTTCGTCATAAAGTTGCCGCAGTTTATCGCAGGATTCGGCAAATTGGTTAAGTTCGGTCTTGGTAAGGGTGAGGCGTACAACGTCTCTCACACCGTTTCTGTTTACTACCGCGGGTACACCGATATAAATATCTTTTTGCCCGTACTCACCTTTTAACATGGCAGACACAGTAAGAACGCTGTTTTCATTACCAAATATGGCTCTGGTTATTCTTGTCATAGACATTCCTATACCGTAATACGTTGCCTTTTTTGCCTCGATAATTTTTTGGGCTGCATCCCGCACGTCTATACCGAGTTTTTCCATCTCTTCACGGCAGTATCTGCCGTCGGAATGTTCACAGATATCGAGCACAGGCTTTGTTGTAATCATCGCCTGGGACCACGGCACAAACTCACTGTCACCGTGTTCGCCCATAACATAGGCGTGGACATTACGGGGGTCTATATTAAAATAGTCACCCAACAGATATCTCAGTCTTGCGGTATCCAACGTGGTGCCCGTGCCAAAAACACGGGAACTGTCAAACCCCGAAAGTTTTTGTGTGATTCTCGTCATTATATCCACAGGGTTTGTGGCAATAAGGAAAATCCCCGAAAAGCCCGACTCCACAACCGGCGTGATTATGGACTTGAAAACCTCTGTATTTCGCTTTAAAAGGTCTGTGCGGGATTCGCCGCTTTTTTGCGCAACACCGGCACATATTACCGCAATATCCGCATCACTGCAATCTTTATAATCTCCTGCATAGATATTCATATTCGAGCCGGAAAAGGCAAGTCCGTGGTTAAGGTCCATGGCTTCGCCCATGGCTCTTTTTTTATCAATATCTATCAAAACCATCTCGTCACAGGCGTTCTGGTTGAGCATGGCATAGGCATAACTCATACCAACAAATCCCGTTCCGATTATAACAACTTTACGCTTTTCGTTTATCATAGTAACGCATCCTTTCGTTTGTGTGTATGTTATTTATACCCAAAAATGGATTGTCTAAACACAAACAAAAGGAAAACGGACCGAATTTATTGTTCGGCCCGTTTGGTGAATCAAATTATCAGTTCATAATTACAACAGTAGTTGCTTCAAACACGCCGCTAGCGCGTGAGCCCATTGCTGTAACAGTCTGTCCAACCTGTACGTCTTTGAGTTTCTTATCCGCTGATGAGGAGATTGAAATAATCTTTGCTCCGCTCTTTACAAATACCTGCTCAACGTTCTCGGTTGATGAAACGGGATCAATATACTTAACCTGGATAAGGTCATAAGATACGTTAACGCCCACTACCTCACCTTTAACCTCGGTGATGTCTTCAACAGGTGTTGTTACTATCTTAACTATACTGTCGCTCTCCAATGTGATTGTGGCATTGGAATTAAGACGGAGGTCATAAATTGTTCCTGCTCTGCCGTCAAGCATAATCTGTGCATCACGGGCTATGGGGTATTCAGCAACATTGCTGCCGATTTTTATCTTTAATGTAGGAGTGTTTGAAATGCTTACACCAACGATTATACCTGTATCAGAGGTGTTGGTGCTGGTGGCATCGATACTTGTGATAATATCATATTCAAGTTTGAGTTTAACTTTATCTCCAACGAGAAGTTCTGACAATTTTGATGAACTGTTGTTTCTTGCTACTTTAACATTTGATGCTGCAAAATAACTTTCTTCATATCCGTTTACCATAACCTTGAAGTTTACTCCGTTTTCAAGGTCGATGGCGGTGATTGTTCCGCTTACTGTCTTTGTGCTTGTTTCGCCGTCGATTACAGTAACCTTATTTTTGTTTATTGTAAGTTTAACATAATCACCGGTTGTAAGTTTTGCAACTGAACCTGATTTGCCGTTATAGGTAACAACAACATCATCGGATACTTTGTATGTAACAGTTTCTTTATCAAGAGCAGTTATCTTTTCAACTTTAAGGCTTACCTCTCCGGCGTTTCTGATAACTGAAAGAAGTTTTCCGGCTACCATACCTTCACTCTGTGTTGAAAGGAAATCAACGATTGCAAGCATATCATTCTGTGTTGTTACAACTGCTTCCCAACCAACGGTGATATCGTCGGGAGAGATTGCCTCACCGTCGCAACGGAGTGTTACGGAATCGGGAAGTACGGTGTATGCTTTATTTGTTTCGCTGTCGATTTTGATTCGGATTGTTCTTGAATCTTTATCGTAAGATGCTACGATACCGCTGAAAGTTGTGTAATCTGTGAGGTCTTTCAATCTGTAAAGAAGAAGCGCTGCCTGTGCTCTGTTTACATCGTCAACGGGAGCAAAGGTGTTATCGCCTACGCCCTGCATAAGGCCTTCGGCAGTAACATACTCAACATATTTTCTCGCATTTGAAGGTATCTGCATTGTATCGGAATAATCCAAAACAGCCGCAACCTTTTCTTTAACAGCAGCCTCGGCACCCATTGCCTTTGTAAGCAAAATCGCTACCTCATAACGCTTCATACCTTCGTTTGCGCTGCCAAGATAATCTTCAAGTTCATCTTCAAAGATTATGCCTTTGAAAAGAAGGAAGCAAACCTCGTCTGTGCCGAAAGAAAGGTCATATTCTTCGACTTTTTCGCCGTAGATTTCCTTTGCGCTTTCAAGCAACAATGAATTTACTTCATCTCTGCTGCCGAGAACACGCGCAACAAGTGCAAGTGCTTCCAATTTTGTAACAGTGTTCTGGGGTTTGAATGTTCCGTCTGAATATCCGCTGATAATGCCTTCTTCTGCCATTTCCTCAATCTCAGCAATGCACCAGGAATAGGCAGTTTCATCAACATCCTTGAAACCTTCTGCAAATACGGTAACGAGAGAGCCTCCCATTACTGCAACTGCAAGTACCAACGCAAGTAAAACCCTAAATTTTTTCATTTCATACTCCTCCTCAAATTATATATTATCAATTTCCAAATACGGAATTGCATTTAAACTCATCCCGGCAATATTGCCTTTTTTAAACTCATAATATCCGCTTGATGCTATCATCGCGGCATTGTCTGTGCAAAATCCCAGAGACGGAAGATATATATGATATCCCTTGCCCCGCATCTCTACTTCCTTGCGGAGTCTGGAATTTGCCGCCACACCACCGGCAAGGGCGATTTTTTTGATATTACATTTATCGGCTGCTTCAAAAAGTCTGTCACAAAGTACCTCTACCACACTCTTTTGAAAACTTGCCGCAACATCTTTAATCTCAAAACTTTCACCACGCTGACGGGCGTTATTTACATAGTTGAGAACTCCTGTTTTAATTCCGCTGAAACTAAAATCGTAATTCCCTTCCCCAAACGAAACTTTTTTGAACTTAACAAAATCTTCTCTGCCGTCTACTGCACATTTATCTATCTCGGGACCTCCCGGATACGGTAGACCGAGAATACGCGCTACCTTATCAAAGGCTTCTCCTGCGGCATCATCTCTTGTTCTGCCCAATACCTCAAATTCGGTATAATCACAAACTTTGACTATATGGCTGTGCCCACCTGATGCCACAAGACATATAAAGGGCGGTTCAAGGTCTTTATGCTCTATGAAATTGGCACATATATGACCACGTATATGATGCACGGGGACCAGAGGCTTTTTTAATGCAAAGGCTAATGCCTTTGCTGCCGATACGCCCACCAGCAACGCCCCCACCAAACCTGGTGCAAAGGTTACGCTTATGGCGTCTATGTCGTCGAATGTTACAGACGCTCTCTCAACCGCCTCGGATATAACCGCATTGACCGCTTCAAGATGCTTCCTTGATGCAATCTCAGGTACTACACCGCCATATTTTTTATGTATCTCCACCTGAGTGGATATCACATTTGACAAAACCTCCCGACCGTCTTTTACAACGGCGGCGGCAGTCTCGTCGCAGGAACTCTCTATTCCCAGTATTAAAGGCAAGTTATCACCACCTTAAAGTCATTATCAATGCATCTTCTTTTGTATCCCGGTAATAGCCCTTTCTCTCGCCTTCTGTATCAAAGCCCATTTTTTTATAAAGAGAAACGGCTGATATATTACTTTTGCGAACTTCCAAAGTTATAAGCAAAAGGTTATTGGCTATACAATACTGTATCAGATTATCTAAAAGCATTTCACCGATACCCCGTCTGCGCCAGTCAGGATGAACGGCAATGTTTGTTATATTTGCCTCCCCCGCTATATCAGTTATCCCCGCATACCCTACTGCTTGTCCGCCCTCTACGGCTACAACATAATAGCAGTTGGGGTTCGACATATCCTCTGCAATAAGTTTTTTGCTCCACGGGTCGGAAAAGGACAATCGGTTTATCTGGTCAACATCATCAACATACTGCTGTTTTAATGTATCGACAATCATACCGTACCACCCTTTGATGTAATCTTATCATACACCGCAGATACGGCATCTTTAAGTTGGGTCGCACAGTGACGGTACACATCAACATCTCCGCCGTAAGGGTCTGACACATCGTCATCAGTGCCGTAGGCATACTCGCAAAGGCTGAAAATCTTATCACTGTATTGAGGGAACAAATCAACCAAAACATTCCTGTGGCCCGATGTCATAGTGAGAATAAGGTCGGCGTCGGCAATATGCTCTTTTGTAATCTGACGGGACTCGTGGTCTGAGATATCAACTCCCATCTCTGCCATAACCGTAACTGCATTTTCACTTGCCGGTGAAGGAGTATGAGTACTGATACCCGCCGTGCTGACTTCAAAACCGCCCTCGGCGTCAATACTTTGAAACAAGCCACCCGCCATGGGACTTCTGCAAGTATTACCTGTGCATACAAACATAATGTTCATATCTTAATTCCAATACCTTTCATCAGTCATCTGCATATATTACTTTATGTCCTGCGGATTTAAAAAGTCTGTTTTTAACTGCCAGACCTATTCCGCCCTCATCTGCAAATTCAGCAAATACGACCTCTACGCCGTTTTCGTCAAACAGTCGGAGGCTATAAAACAGATTAGCCGCGTACTGCTGCATATTATCCCCTGCATCTGTTGTGAACACACCGGGGTAACTGCCGCCTTTATATGTAAGTACTCCGCAATTTGGGGTGACAGATATTTTATTCTGTATTACTTTGCGGACATTTTCCTTACTGCCCACAACTACTGTCACATCCGCCTTTGGCGAATAGTGGGTGTACTTTGTACCGGGGCTCTTGGGAGTGTCGGTTTCTTTTAAAATCGCATCGTTGATGATTATATCGGGAAGTATCTGTTTAAGTTCCTCGTAAGTGGTTTTACCGGGACGCAGGATTTCGGGCACATCGCCGCTGACATCCACAACGGTGGACTCTAACCCTATATCACAGTTGCCGCCGTCTATTATATAGTCTACCCTGCCGTCCATATCGTCTACCACATGGCGTAAAACCGTGGGACTCGGACTGCCCGAAAGATTGGCAGAGGGTGCCGCTATATAGCATCCGCTCCTGCGGATGAGTTCTGCGGCTATGGGATTTGACGGCATTCTCACAGCCACGGTATCCAGCCCCGCCGTAACAACTCCGCCAACTATTGGGGATTTTTTCATTATAACGGTAAGGGAGCCAGGGAAAAATTTATCGATTAGTTTTTTGGCATTTTCGTTAACATCCGAGGACAGTTTATACACATCGCCTTTATCGGCAATATGGACTATAAGAGGGTTGTCCGAAGGTCTGCCCTTGGCAGTATATATTGCACGCAGTGCATCATCGTTCATCGCATCGGCACCTAATCCGTATACGGTCTCCGTGGGAAAAACAACTGTGCCGCCGCGGCGTATACATTCAGCCGCTTCTTCAATATTTTCAGCTGTAATGATTTTTGTCATAAGAATTTTCCTTAATTATTTTCGCTCAGTTTAAGTTTTTCACTCTGGTCAGTAGTGATGAGCGCATCAATTATCTCTGTTAAATCCCCGTCAAGCACAGAATCAAGTCTGTGAAGTGTAAGCGATATTCTATGGTCTGTCACCCTGCCCTGGGGATAGTTATAGGTGCGGATTCGCTCGGAACGGTCCCCCGTACCTACCTGGCTCTTTCTCTCGGCAGAGATGGCATCGTTATGCTCCTGGATTGCTTTGTCATATATCCTGGAACGGAGAATTTTCATCGCTTTATCTTTATTTTTATGCTGGGACTTTTCGTCCTGACAGGATACCACAATACCCGTTGGGATATGCGTTATACGAACCGCAGAGTCGGTAGTATTTACACACTGTCCGCCCGGACCGCCCGCACGGAAAACATCTATACGCAAATCGTTGGCGTTGATTTCAACCTCAACATCCTCAACCTCAGGCAAAACAGCAACAGTAACAGTGGAGGTATGGATTCTGCCGCCCGACTCGGTAGACGGTATACGCTGAACCCTATGAACACCGCTTTCGAATTTAAGTTTACTGTATGCACCCGCACCGTTAATCGAGAAAGATATTTCCTTATAGCCGCCGAGTTCCGTTTCGTTTGAAGATAAAATCTCTACACCCCAACGGTTTGCCTCCGCATACATGGAATACATCCTGAAAAGCACTCCCGCAAACAAAGCGGCTTCATCGCCACCTGCTCCGCCGCGGATTTCCACTATGACGTTTTTACTGTCATTGGGGTCTTTGGGAAGAAGAAGGATTTTAAGTTCCTCCTCAACCGTTGCAATAGCCTCACGGCACTGTTCAAGGTCGGTCTCAATAAGTTCTCTGAAATCCTTTTCCACATTGCCCGAGAGCAATTCGTTTGCTTCGTCTATATCGCTTTTAAGTTTATTATACTCTCTGTATTTTGCCACGATGGGAGATATATCAGAATGCTCTTTACAAAGTTTACGCCATTGCTCCTGATCCGCTATTACCGCTGAATCGCTGATTTTATTCTCCAAATCGGCAAATCTCTCTTCAAGAAAAGATAATTTGTCAAACATCTGTACACCTCAAAACTTTAAAGACAGCACTGCTGTTAACAGGTTTATGCACTCATCTTCGGGTACAAAAACCCTTTTATATATTTTAACACAACTTTATCAAAAAATAAAGGTTTTTTTTATGATTTAATACTAGTGTAATATTTCCAGTTCCACCTGCGTTTTTATGCCTGTATCTGTCGGCATTTTATCATACCTTTCTCCGTAAGGAGATAGTCCATACTTACATCGTTTATGTCCTTACAAACCTCATCACAAACCTGAAAATCGTAGCAATAACCTATCTTTATACCGGGGTCATCCTTTAAGAGTCTGTCATAACAGCCCTTACCGAAACCTATCCTGCCGCCCTTTCGGTCAAATGCAATACCCGGCACTACAAATACATCAATCTCCGCC
>SVKG01000011.1 GCA_015068565.1 Oscillospiraceae bacterium
TTCGAACGTCTTTTAATTTTTGTTTGATATTAGTCTCTGAGCAAAGCCATCTCTGTTTCTTTGTCAAAGAGGTGGATTCTGTTAACATCAAATACAACCTTGATGTCGTCATTGTGTTTTGCTGTGCTGCGGGGGTTAACTCTTGCGATGAAAGCCTTGCCGCCGATTGAGAGGTAAAGATAAGTTTCAGCACCCATAAGTTCAACCAGGTCAACGTGTGCATCAACTGTTGCTTCGGGATGAGCCGCAAGCATAGCCTCTTCGTCGTGGATGTTTTCGGGACGGATACCCATTACTACTTCTTTACCAACAAGACCTGCTTGTTCAATCTGAGCAGCCTTGCCTTCGGGCATCTTGATTCTAACGCCTTCGCCTACGAGATATATACCGTTAGCCTTTTCAACTTTAACATCAACAAAGTTCATCTGGGGGCTACCGATAAATCCTGCAACGAACATATTTGCGGGGTTGTTGTAGAGTTCTGTGGGAGCATCGATCTGCTGAATGAAGCCGTCTTTCATAACGATGATTCTTGAACCCATTGTCATAGCCTCTACCTGGTCGTGAGTTACATAGATGAAAGTAGCCTGTAATCTCTTGTGGAGTTTACCGATTTCAGTTCTCATCTGAACTCTGAGTTTGGCGTCGAGGTTAGAGAGGGGTTCGTCCATAAGGAATACCAAGGGCTCACGAACGATAGCACGACCGAGAGCAACACGCTGTCTCTGACCACCGGAAAGAGCCTTGGGTTTTCTGTCAAGGAGATGCTCGATGTCGAGAATCTTGGCAGCCTCGGCAACACGTCTCTTAATTTCGTCCTTGGGAGTCTTTTTGAGTTTAAGACCGAACGCCATGTTTTCATAAACAGTCATGTGCGGATAGAGAGCATAGTTCTGGAAAACCATTGCGATGTCTCTGTCTTTGGGGGGGATATCGTTAACGAGTCTGTCGCCGATGTAAACTTCACCCTCTGAAATTTCTTCAAGACCGGCGATCATTCTGAGTGTGGTTGATTTACCGCAACCGGAAGGACCAACCATTACAATAAACTCTTTGTCTTCAATGTCAATTGTAAAGTCTGATACAGCGGTAACACCGCCGTCGAATCTTTTGTAAACGTGATTTAATTTTAATTCAGCCATTTAATTATCCTCCATAGCAAAATTACTCGTTTTATTGTATTTATAATACCACACCGGCGGAAAATATACCACTGCCTTATTGCACAAAATCTAAAAAAGGCATTTAGTTATATTTCACAATCGTCGAAATACGGCGAAAAATATCGAGGGTTTTTTGTTTGTATTCCCCTAAAAACGCGATGATTATTTGAAATGCGTTTGGCTATTTTGTATGCCGAGTGAAAATGTTTGTTTCTTTGTAGAAAGAACGGCCCGAAACCAGGGGCCGTTCTGTATAAAACACACAAAATACATTATTCCTGTTTGGCGTCAGCGATTATCTTGTCGTAGAGATTGCGGGGAGTTTCTTCGTAGTGGTCGAACTCGAAATCGAAACTGCCTCTGCCGTTTGTGATAGCACGGAGGTCGGTAGCGTAGGTGGTCATTTCGGAAACGGGCACTTCTGCGACAACCTCTGTGATGTCGCCGCCAAGGGGATTCATACCCAGGATTCTGCCGCGGCGTTTGTTGATGTCGCCGACGATGTCGCCGGTGTAGGCGTTTTTGCCTACGGCTTTGAGTACGCCTACGGGCTCTAAAAGAACGGGGTCAGCCTGAGCAAGACCTGTCTTGTAGGCAATAGATGCGGCAGTCTTGAACGCCATTTCGGATGAGTCTACCGGGTGATAGGAGCCGTCAAGCAGAGTGGCTTTGAGGTTTGCCATCGGGTACCCTGCAACAACGCCCTGCTTCATGCACTCCTGTAAACCCTTTTCAACAGCGGGGAAGTAGTTCTTGGGAACGCTTCCGCCGAAAACTTTTTCCTCAAATACGAGTCCGTCGCTGTCGCAGGGCTCAAACTCAATCCATACATGACCGTACTGACCGTGTCCGCCGGATTGCTTTTTGTGTTTGCCTTCAACTTTGACCTTTTTCCTGATTGCTTCGCGGTAGGCAACTTTCGGCTCAACGAGATTAACGCTTACGCCGAATTTACCTGCGAGTTTGCTTGTGATGATAGCAAGATGCTGGTCACCTGTACCGGATATAACCATCTGTTTTGTTTCGGTGTTCTGGTTAACTTTAAAGGTGCGGTCCTCTTCCATAAGTTTTGCAAGACCGGCACTGATTTTTTCTTCGTCGCCCTTTGCCTTGGGAACTATCGCCATGGACAGTACCGGTTTGGGGAAAGCAATGCTTTCGGCTTTAAGTACGTTTTTGGGACTGCACAGAGTATCGCCGGTGTCGGTGCAGATAAGTTTAGTGGTAGCACCTATATCACCTGCGGCAAGGGAGTCAACCTCCACCTGCTTTTTGCCGCAAAGGGTGTAGAGTTTGGCAATCTTTTCCGTTTCGCCCTTGTTGGCGTTGAGTAATGTGTCGTCTTTTTTAACTGTGCCGGAGAGTACCTTGAATACAGACATCTTGCCAACGTAGTTGTCAACAACAGTTTTAAATACCTGCAAACATACGGGCGCACCGCTGTCGGCAGCAACTTCAACAATCTCGCCACTTGCATCGGTGCATACGGCGGGGTCAGCCTCTGCGGGAGAGGGCATCTTGTCGTAGAGAAGGTGTATAAGCCTGTGAATACCTATCTGCTCGGTAGCACTGCCGCAGATAACAGGCACGAGCGAACCTGCCTTGATACCTTTTTTAATGGAAATGCGGATGTCCTCGTCGGTAAACTCCTCACCGTTGAAGTATTTTTCCATCATTTCGTCGCTAACCTCGGCAACCGCTTCCAAAAGCATATCTCTGCCCGAGTTTGCAAGAGCCATCATATCGTCTGGGATGGGTTTGTATACGGGGTCTTTTTCTGTAAAGTCCTTTTGCTCCATGGTAACAATGTCAATGTAACCGGTGAACGCATCGCCTTTTTTGATGGGATATGTAAAGGGCGCTATTGACTTGCCGAAGGTTTCTTTAAGTTGAGCAATAACCTTTTCGTAGTCAGCCTTGGGACTGTCCATTTTGTTAACAAAGAACATAACGGGAATACCCCTCTGCTTTGCCAGTTCCCACGCCTTTTCCGTACCTGCGGAAACGCCCGACTTACCGCTGACAACTATAACCGCTCCGTCAGCGGCGGTAACCGCCTGAATCTGCTCACCCACAAAGTCGAAATATCCGGGTGCATCTATAAGGTTGATTTTATGGTCTTTCCACATGATGGGTATGATTGACCCGTTGATGGAAGTCTGTCTTTTAATTTCTTCGGCATCATAGTCAGATACAGTGTTGCCGTCGGTAATATTTCCTTTGCGCTCTATTGCCTTTGTTTCAAAAAGCATAGCCTCGCACAACGTGGTTTTACCAGCGTTGCCGTGGGATAACAAACAAATGTTTTTAATTTTGTCGGTGCTTATCATAATAAAAACCTCCTAAGAAAATACTAATCGTTAATTATTTCTTTTTTTAAGTGCGATTTCCTTTTTTTAAAGGCATATCAGCATAACGAAATAATGCAGGTTTTTCTGTATAATATGCACAAAAGAGCGATAAGAAAAGGATTTCTTTTGTGATAAATGCGAACGAAAAGCAATAATGAATACCCGTAGGGGACGGCGTCCTCGACGTCCCGAATTGTAAACATAATGAATAACGGTTTGTCGGGAATCGCCAAACCCTACAAACCCAAACCCTTATAACGACAGAAAGAGAGAACAAATCGGTCCGTAGCCGAAATGTTCTCTCTTTTATGTTGGTTAAACGTGATATTCTTTGCTAACGCAAAGAGTGATATTTCCCTTACGGGAAGCGATATTGCAAGGCTTTGCCTTACAGTGATATTCTATTCGCCACTAAACTCGCGCAGCGAATATCACTCGGCGAAAGCCGAATATCACTGCGTAGCAATAAAACTCGCCACAGGCGAATAGAGTTGCATGATACTCTGTTAAGAGTATCATGCTATGCCACTCCGTTTAATCGTTTTATTTAGTTAACACTCACTATGAAAGGTGCTACAAGGGGTTTCAATGTTTCCCATACCCATACGAACACTTTAACTGCATTGTTAGGAACAGTTGCTGTGTTTGTGGGTGCAATAATACGCTCAATTGTGGGAACACCATTTACGTTAACAGAAACTACTGCCAGTTCAGCCTCGGCATCTTCACCAAGAGCCTCTCTCTTGATTGTAACAGTATTGCCTGCGAGTGAAATTGTAGGCTGACCGTCGCTTACTACCAAATTCATCGGGATTTCAGCAGATTTAAGGAGGTCACCATACATGCCTGTAACAACATTGTTGTTCGCATCAACGATTGCAGCATATACAGATGCGCCGTTAACTATGCTATCGCTTACAATAACGAGGTTGTCACCGTTTGGTACTGTTTCTGCAATTTCATTGTTTACAAATACTTTTGTTTCATATCCCGTAAGTTCTGTGGGGAGTGTTGTAGTTACAGTAATGGTGTTATCTTCTGTTGCTTCTGCAATTGTAGGCGCTGTGGGGTAAACGAGTTTCTGGTTTCTATCAGCAAACATATAAGTTGCTTTTGATGCTGTGTGCGCCGTGTCTGTATAGCCGGGGAAATCAAGAGCAGTAACAGTTGCGGTAGCATTACCTATGTAACCATTGCCGCCACCGCCACTGGCTTTCATTACAGCAGGACCGCTTGTTCCTGTCGCGTTGTTTGGCAGGAAGGTGATTTTGGCAACAAGGATACCATCAATATAAATATTGGCAATACCGTTCTTAACATAATTTGCACCCATAGAAAGGTTATACCATCTGCCTGACTCCAGGATAATTCCGGTTTCAACAACATCTGACTTGTTGGCAACAACAAGCTGGTTGTTAGTGTCAACTCTTACGCTAAGAGTACCATAGTTATTGTTTTGTGATGTGGGAGTCGCAGTGGATGAAGATTTGTAGGCAGATCGTATATCAAGAACATAAAAATCAGATGTTAAAGTTCCGTCAATATAAAAGCCGTAGGAAAGAGATACATGGTTTCTGCTGGCGGAATTCATTGAACGGACCCAACCGTCAAAGCCAACATTTGTACCAGCAAAAGTAGAACTGTATTCATCCTCGATTTTGTATGCAAAAGGATGCGGTGTTCCATCAATAGGTGCACCCTCTGTTATTTCCGTGCCACCGAGTTTGCCTACAACATCCGAACCAAGGTCAGAAGAAGAAGCAGCCCTTACCAACTGAATACCGTAAATAGCAACTCTGCCAACCTCAACACCGCCAACTTCGGCAGTAAAGATGTTGCTGCCTGCGGTGATGTCGAAAAGTCTGGTTCCTGCAACAGGACCTTTTACGGGGTTAACCTGTGTGCCGTTTTTGTAGTATGTTGCATTTTCAAGGGCTGTAATAATAACTTTTGAACCGGCATGAGCATAGGTGCTTGTTGCATTGTTGGTTGAGTCGTAGAGTTCGAATGTTTCGAAGTAAACTTCCTCGTCATCGCCGCCTTCTTCGCCGCCTTCGCCGCCTTCGCCGCCTTCGCCGCTTCCGTTGCCAACAATATCCACTGTGGCGGTCGCTTTAAGGGGACCATACATACCGTTTACAAAGTTGCCGTCAGCGTCTGTTACATAAACGGTAACTTCTGCTTCGGGATAAGCAGTACTGGATACGAAAGTAAAGGTATTACCTTCGTTGGTTGCTGTAATACCCAAATCTGCGGCGGGCTGTCCGTTAACATACACGGCTCTGTTTGTGTATGCTGCAAACTCACTCATGGCAGTCTCTGTTACAATAACAGCGCCGTCACTTGCTTCGGCAGTCATACTGGGACGGTTTACATAATCGCCGTTTCTCTGAATATAGAAAGCACATGAGTTATTAGCCAAGGCTGTGCTATTCGATATACAAACACCGGTATGCGAAGCACGTCGAGTACTTGTGAGGATATCAGAAAAGGAGGCCAAATCCGCAACATAAGTATTGGTGCCATCACCCGTGGGTGCGTTTGTGTACAATGTGGCAGGCATTGCTGATGCAGGGTTGATGATATCTGCCCTTGCAACAAGTTGTCTGTTAAGATAAACATTCAGCATACCGCCGTTTGCAATAACTTTATCCGTGTTGAGTTCATACCATTGGCCAGGTGTGATGTCGTAACCCGTATCAAAGGTTTCACCTGTCCAATCCTTGAATTTAAGGTCAGTTTTACCTGCCTCTACAAAAAGTTCAAAGTTGACTGTGTTGTCTTCGTTTTTGAGATTCATAATAACAAAATTCGTTGTGGGGGCAGCAGCCATATAGAAAGCATAACCGTGACCAACATGGTATCTGGTAGCGCCATTCATTCCGGAAGTGAACTGATGAACGCCCGTACCCGAACCTACAATATATGCTGTTCTTCCGCCGACTGGTTCTGCGGCTGCTGCGAGGTTAAAGTAAGAGGCGGAGCTCAAGTTCGCGCCTATCACCTTATCGACATAAGCAAAAGACAAACCATAAACGGAAATTGGGCCGTATGTAGTACCGCCTACAACAGCAGTAAAGTGGTTAACTCCTGCGGTAATAGGAAGCGCAACTGTTCCTTGCGCAAGGCCTGAATCCGGTGTTATTGCTTCACCATTTTTGTAATAATCTGCTCCGTCAACAGCGGTAGCAAGAACTTTTGAACCGGCATGAGCATAAGTGCTTGTTGCATTGTTGGTTGAGCCGAAAAGTTCAAATGTTACTGCATCGTCTGCAAGAGCAGTGATTGACATGCAGCTAAATACCATAGCCACTGTCAGAAGAAGTGATAAAAATCTTTTCATTTCTAACTTCCTTTCCTTTATTGTATATAATTTTAATTTATTTTATAAAAAGCCGAAGCTTAATTTAACAAATTATTTATGCCTCTCCGGACTTGAATAATCCGGCGAAACTTTTGTACATTTAAAGATGACAAAACCCGTGAAATCCGCGTTTTTGCTTGTTTTAGGCGTGTTGGGATACTAACGCAACTGCTTAAGCACACGGGAGGTATGCACATGTCAGCAAAAATCTCTTGACAAAAGTGGCAATATAACACTTTAATAGTACCTTTTATATGGGGAGTAGTCAATCGTCCTTTTTTGTGGTTTTTGTAAAAATCGCCTCTTTTTTGAGTATATGCAAACAACAAACATCCCCAAACCCAAGGGTTTTCGCGGTTTGGGGCGATGTGCGGGTTTTTGGGGTTTTTCAAAAACGGGACATTTTGTTTTGAACACAAATTTTTTGACGTTTCATTCGTCAAAAACGAAGAAAATCGCCATGGCGATTTTCCATTCATTACGTGTGCCATTCAGGGTGTTCATTATTCATTATTCATTATTCATCATTCATTATGTTTTCAATTCGGGACGTCGAGGACGCCGTCCCCTACGATGGGGTGTTGCGCAGACAAATTTACACAAAAAAATCACCGCACTCACTGGGAGTGCGGTGATAGTAATTATTGAGTTAATTACGGTTGTAATTAGTCGAGTTCAACTGCAACGTCGATAGAGATGATGTCTACTACTTTGCCGTTTACAAGTCTTGCAAATACAGCATTTGTATCTGTATCATCTTCATCTTCAATACCTTCAACGTCGCCGCCGTTGTAAGAACCTACGTTAACAACAGTCTTGCGACCTGTGTAACCGTATCTGTACTCGTTAGTTGTAGATCTAACTTTGAGTGTTACTTCGTCTTCTGTAAGTACGTCAGCGATTTCGAATGATGTGTCAGCTTCGCCGGTAAGTAAACCGTAAGCGAATGTTGTTTCATATTCAGAATCTTCTGCTTTTACATCGAGGTCAGCAACAGCATCAAATGCATCGTCAACGATATTAGCGAGAACTGCGAGTGTTTCTACTTCACCTTCAGCGTTAGCTGTGTAAAGGATGATAGAACCGATATCAAAGTCTTCGTCATCAACGAGGTCATAAGCTGAACCTGTGTTGTAATCAGCGTCAACTTCTGTATCTTCTGTTACAAAGATGGTCTTAGCTTCTTTGCTGCCGTTTTCAACGATTTCGATTTCGTAAGCTTCAGAATCGTTTTCGTCTGTGATCTGAGATTTAGCTGTAACAACTGCCCAACCGTCAACAGTAGTTGTAAGTGTAGCACCACCGTCGAGGATAGCAACTGCGCCGTATGTCTCAGAATCATCGTCGTAACCGAATGCTGCAACTGTGTAATCAGCATCGTTGAGGAGTGAATCAACTGTCAAGATCTTACCATCTTCGATAGCATTCTTAACGTTGAAGATTACTGTTGAAGAATCCATAGCAACTGTGCCGATGTCGATATCGTCAGCGTCATATTTGCCGCTTGTTGAATCAACGAATGCAACAGCAGGAGCGATTTCAGTTACTTCGTTAGAAGAGTTAACTTTGAACTGAATCATTCTCTGATATTTGTTAGCGTCAACAGACTCAACTTCTTCGAAGTTGCCGAGAAGTGCTTCGAGAGTAGCATCTTCTGCATCGAATGCAGCGAATACTGTGTCATCGAAGTAGTCTGCAGGGATTTTGCTATCAGCGTCGTTAAGTTCAACGTTGATAGGATCGATTTCATCATCAGAGTTGTTTCTGATTTTAACTTTTTCAGCTACATCATAGATGATAACCTGGCCCTTAGCGTCAAGGATCTTAACCTGGTAACCGGAATCGCTCCAGTCGCTGTCTGTAGCGAGAGCTTTAACGATCATACCGTAGTTGCCGGAAACAGCTTTTGTGCCGTCGAAAGCAACGATCTTGCCGTTTGAACCAATGTAGAATGTACCTTCGCTACCGAGTGTAAGAGCTTTACCTTCGTAAGCAGCGTCAACTTCATACCATGTACCGTCAACTTTAACTTCGCCATCTCTTGTAGATTTTACAACACCTGTAACAGATGACTGTCCAAGAACAGTGATGTCGAGGAATGTTTCGGGTTCATCGATGTCTGTACCATCAGATACAACTGCGATAACGTCGCCAACTTCGATATCTTCGAAGCCGATGATTTCGCCCTCAGCGTTTTTGATTGTGATTGTGTAATCAGCCTCTTCAACGTCGAGGTAGAATTTTTCGTTAGAATCAACTACTTTGATTTCGTAATCTTCTTCGTCGATTTCAGCTACTACGAAGTGTGTAACTTCGAGAACTTTGATGAGGTCGTATTTACCGTTGTCATCCCAATCAACGAGTTCGAGTTTAGCAGAAACTTCACCTTCTTCAGACAATTCTTTGATGTCTGCGAGGGTTTTGTCAGATTCCTGGCTGTTCCAGATTACTGCGTACTCGTTTTCGATTTTAAGCTGTGTAGATTTTGTAGCAGCGTCATCTTTGAAGTATGCGAGTTTGAAGTTTTCATCATCGTCATCTTCTGTGATGGTTCTGTCGCCTGTATCGATATCGTTAAGGTCGATTGTGATAGAAGCGTTTTTACCTTCTTCAGGAACGATTGCGATTACTTCGTAACCTTTACCTGTATCTCTTACGTAAGCGATAACTCTCAAACCGAGGAGTTCGTCTGCGCCTGTTTCACCGATTTCGATGTTGTTGAGGAGTTCAGAATCATCTCTTCCGCTGAGTTCAAAATCTTCGTTAGTTGATTTGAAGTTGTTATCGTATCTGAGAGCGATTTCGCCTTTATCAGCGCTGCCGTCGATAGCGATCTTTTCGTTTGCTACTACAACACCGCCGAGTTTAACTACGTCAAACTTAGATGTGAGAAGAGTTGTTCTTTCTCTATCGTTGTTGCCGTCTTTAACTTCGTATGTGATGTTAGCGCCGAAACCGGTCTGCTCCATCATAGGTGTGTCGATTGTGTTGTAAACAATCTGAGCGATGAGTGAACGTTTTGCAGCTTCTGACTGTGCAGGAGCAGTAATGTTCTTTGTCATGCCGTAGGTCTGAGCAACTACAAGATGACCTGTGGGGTAACCGCCGCGGTCTGCTGCCATAGGAGCGTAACCGAGAGTTACAACGAGCATCTTGATAGCCTGTTCGTATGTAACAGGAGCCTCAGGAGCGAATGTACCATCACCCATACCGTTGATGATTTTCAGGTTTGTTGCCATGTTGATGTAACCGGATGCCCAGTGATCAGCTGCAACGTCTGTGAAAGGAGTAGCACCTTTGTTAGCGTCACCTTTCAAGCCCTGGATTTCACAAACGATTTTTGTGAATTCAGCTCTTGTGATTGAATTGTCAGGATTGAAGTTACCCTGATCGTCGCCGCTGATGATACCCAAAGCAGCGAGTGTGTTTACTGCAACTTCGTAGTCAGCGCCTTCTTCAACATCCGGGAATGCTGCAAGTGCAACGCTGCAGAGCATCATTGAAAATGCAACTACGAGTGCGAGAACTTTTTTGAGATTTTTCATAGTCTCAAATCCTCCTTAAAAATATTTTTTGAAAGAGATAACGTTTAGTGTTAACCGGCCGCTCTCTTTCATAAACAACCAGACACTCACTAGGAATAGTCCTAGTTTATGCATTGATTATAACATTGGGTTTTTGCTTCGTCAATGCACATTTTATTGTTGTAACAAAAATGTAAAGTAAGGCTTTCTGCAATGCCTTGCCTAACACCTTTGTCAGAACACGATTTAAAAGACTTCCTATTATATAACAGGCTTTCTAAAAGGGGCAAAGACTATCAGCCTTTACACGCTTTGATGAAATCGTTGAACAAAGGATGCGGTCTGTTGGGACGGGATTTGTACTCGGGATTGAACTGTACGCCCACGAACCATTTGTGGTTCTTTATCTCTACTATCTCAACCAGTGTGCCGTCAGCAGATGTGCCGCCCACTGTCATACCTGCCTTTTCAAACGCCTCTGTATATTCGGTGTTGAATTCGTAACGGTGGCGGTGACGCTCGGAAATAAGTTCCTCACCATAAATGCCTATACACTTACTGTCCGCCGCAAGTTTACAGGGGAATTTTCCGCGTCTGCCCGGATCGTCGGCTGACTTTCCACCCGCACTTATAATCGGGTTGGCAGTGTCGGGGTTAAGGCCTTCACTGTCTGCATCGGCTATGCCCATTACATTACGCGCATACTCAATCGCTGCCATCTGCATACCAAGGCATATTCCGAAATAAGGAACATTATTTTCACGCGCAAACTTAATCGCATGGATCTTACCGCCTACCTCGGTATCGCCGAAGCCGTCGGGAACAAGTATTCCGTCAGCGGAAGAAAGTTTGCTCTTGGCATTCTCTTCGGTCAGAGTCTGGCAGTCTATCCAGTCAACCTCAATATTCACTCCGTTGGCAATACCTGCATGGCGAAGCGCCTCTACTATTGAAATATATGCATCATACAGTGAAACATATTTACCTACAAGCGCAATTTTTACTGTGCCGGTAAGATTCTTTGCCTTTTCAACCATTGCAGACCAGTCTTTAAGGTCGGGTACGGTATTGTCAAGTGAAAGTCTGCGGCAAACCACGTCTGCCATTCCCTCTTTTTCAAGAAGAAGCGGTACTTCGTACAAAACAGACGCACTCGCGTTCTGGATTACACATTCGGGACGGATATTGCAGAAAAGCGCAAGTTTATCCTTAAACTCCTGTGTAAGGGGGTTATCGGCACGGCACACGATTACGTCAGGCTGGATACCTATGCTCAAAAGTTCCTTAACGCTGTGCTGGGTGGGTTTGGACTTCATCTCGCCGGACTGACCGATATAGGGAACGAGTGTAACGTGAACATACATACAGTTCTCTCTGCCTACATCAACAGATACCTGACGGATTGCTTCAAGATAAGGAAGGCTTTCGATATCTCCTACCGTTCCACCGATTTCGGTGATTACTATGTCTGTATCGTTATCACGTGCAACCTGATAGATGCACTCTTTAATCTCATTTGTGATGTGCGGGATTACCTGTACCGTTCCGCCGCCGTACTCGCCGCGACGCTCTCTGGTGATTACTGACCAGTAGATTGTACCCGTGGTAATGTCATTACGCAGACCGAGGTTTTCGTCAATAAAACGCTCATAGTGGCCCAGGTCGAGGTCGGTTTCCGCACCGTCTTCCGTAACGAATACCTCACCATGCTGCAAGGGACTCATCATCGCAGGGTCTATATTTATATAAGGGTCGAATTTCTGTATTGTAACCTTTTTACCTCTCGCTTTGAGCAGACGACCCAAAGATGCGGCGGTTATACCCTTACCTAATCCGGATACAACTCCACCGGTTACAAATATATACTTTACAGCCATTTTAAACCGCCCCTTTTCCTATACAAAAATTAAAATTATTTTTTTACCACATATCATTGTATTATTTTTATTAAATTATGTCAAGATTTTTTTGCTGATATTAAAAAAAAATAATACCCTCTTCCCACCCAGACATTGCCGTCTTGACAAAAGCATATATTATGGTATACTTTATAATGCATCCGGGTATAATATCTAAAACCTGTATTTTAATATCCTTTCGGGGGCGTAATGGTTTCGACGGGGTATCTGAAACATTGGGTGCGGGCAGCGGAGGGGTCCGCTTCAAAAACTCCAAACTTAAATATAAAAGCTAACAATAACGTAGCATACGCTGCCTAATTTAAAGGCAGCCGTCCTCCCTGTGAGTACCGCGGCATAGGCTTGGGCGTCAGTAAGCGGTGAACGTGAACGGGTTTTTAGTCCCGGAACCCGTCACGGACAAGGGACTGACCGTGTCAGTATGTTTTGTCTGCGTTGGGCTGACATGGTTATCTAACACAGACTACGCCCGTAGTACCTGATGTGGACGATGCTTCGGACGGGAGTTCGACTCTCCCCGCTTCCATAAAAGAAAAATCCTGTCGAAAGACAGGTTTTTTCTTTTTATTATTCATTATTCATCATTCATTATTCATCATTCATTAAGGGCAGGATTTTTCAATGAATAATGAAATCGCTTCGCTGATGAATAATGAATAATTGAATTTATCCGCCTCTGATGCTATAATACAATTATTACATACAAAGGACGGTGACAATATGAGACTTGACAAACTGCTCGGCAACAGCGGTGTCGGCAGCAGAAAAGATATTAAGGCGCTCGTTAAATCGGGTGCTGTTACCGTAAACGGTGTCACCGCCGCAAAGAGCGATATGCCCGTTAATGCAGAAGGTGACGAGGTCTGTGTAAACGGCGTAAAGATTGTATACAAAGAGTTTATATATCTTATGCTCAACAAACCGCAGGGAGTAGTGAGTGCTACGGAGGATTTTAAATACAAAACGGTTATAGATTTAGTGCCTGAAAAATTACGGCATTACGACCTTTTCCCTGTGGGCAGACTTGACATTGACACCGAGGGGCTCCTTATACTTACAAACGACGGCGCTTACGCCCACAATATGCTATCGCCCAAAAAGCACGTTTACAAAACGTATCTGGCGCATCTTGACGGGGATGTGACGGAAGATGATATCAAAAGGTTTGCCGACGGCATAACCATAGACGGCGGCTACACCTGTAAGAGTGCAGTTCTTAAACCCGCAGGGGACAAGTCGGCAACAGTACAGATTTGCGAGGGCAAGTTCCACCAGGTTAAACTTATGTTCAAGGCAGTGGGCAAGAGTGTGCTGTATCTTAAACGTATAAAATTCGGTGAGTTCACTTTGCCGGACAATCTCCCGTTGGGAGAGGTTGTCGAGGTGGAGCCCACCATAAAATAAATATATACAAACACAAAGACCGCAACGGGAATGTTCCGTTACGGTCTTTTTTTATATGCTTTTCATAACCTCTTTTAAAAGTTTTATGCTCTGCTCAACTGCCAGGGCGGTGAACTTTTCGAATGAAATATCCGCCGAGCCGTCAGCCTTATCCGATACGGCACGGATTACGTTGAAGGGTATGCCGTTTATATAGCACACCTGTCCTATGGCGCCGCCTTCCATCTCGCACACAATGGCGTTAAAGGTGTCGGCAACGGATTTCTTTTTGTCACTGTCGCCCACAAAACAGTCGCCACTGGCGATTATGCCGCGTACACAGTTGATGCCGAGGGTTTTGGCAGCGGTTTCGATAGTATCGCAAAACGCTCTGTCGCACTCAATCTCTACTTTATCTATACCCGACAGAAAGCCCAGAGGGTCACCTAACGGAGTGGTGTCCATATCGTGCTGTACCACGCCATCGGCTATGCCGATATCACACACGTTTAGTCTGTCGTCCAAAGAGCCTCCCACACCGATATTTATAATATGGGATACGTTGAACTTTAAAATCATCGTCTGCGCACAGATACCTGCAAACACCTTACCTACACCGCACTGCGCCACTACAATCTCTTTGCCGCAGAAAGTACCTGTATAATATGTTACGCCGCTGACGGTGTGCTCCTGCCGGTCTGTCATCTCACCCACAACAGCCGCAACCTCAACGCCCATAGCGCCTATAATTCCCAGCATATTTTATCCTCCTTTAATAGTACATCTTATCTTCCGACCAATCCTCTAACACGGGCAGCATATCCTTTGCAATCGCCTTTGCCCCGTCAAGAGAGTGGGCAAGGTAGTTACCGCATTCTTCTTTTTTAGAGCCGGGTATCTCACCCTCAAAATCAAGCACAAACTTCATAGTACCCTTAACAAGTTCCAGAGCCTCGCTATGGCTCACCTTATCCCGTACTATAAAATAAAATCCCGTTCTGCACCCCATAGGGCCTACATATATTATGTTCTCGCCCTGCTCGGTGTTGCGCACATAGGTGGCAAACAGATGCTCAAACGTATGGGCGCCGTCACAGTCTAAATAGTCACCGCCGTTGGGCAACTTCATACGGATATCGTATGTTACGGCATCCCCGTCTATACGGGATATATACATACCCTTTGTAAGGGTATCGTGATTTATTGTAAAACTCGCTATCTTTTTCATACAAACACCTCGTTTTGATATTAACATCGTTTGAATTGTATGTCAAGTTTCCAAATCTTTTACATATTAAATTCTCTCGGTGTGTATACTAAGTGTAAAAGAAAGGAGCGTTTCCATGCGCAAAAGCGGAATTCTTATGCCCGTGTTTTCACTGCCGTCGGACTGGGGTATCGGGTGCTTTTCAAAAGAGGCGGAGGAGTTTGTGGATTTTCTTGTGCGGAGCGGACAGAGTTACTGGCAACTGCTGCCGCTAAGCCCTACCGCCTACGGGGATTCGCCGTATCAGAGCCCGTCGGCTTTTGCGGGTAATCCCTACTTTATAGATATTGCCGCACTCTGCCGTGAGGGACTGCTTACAGAGGAGGAGGCGGAGTCGTACAGAAAACTTTGTTCCACGCGGAGCAGAGTGGACTACAACTTTTTATATACCACACGGGGGGATATTCTGTTAAAGGCGTTCAGTCGGTTTGATACACGTTCCCCCGACTACATCAGTTTTAAAGATACGGAAAGTTACTGGCTTGGCGACTACGCCCTGTTTATGGCTATAAAAGAAACCCTCGGCGGCGCTCCGTTAAAGGACTGGCCGGGCAAACTCAAACACGCCCACAACGGCGCAACGGCTGACTTTGATGTTGACACAATCCGACGGGCGGAGTTTCATAAGTTTGTGCAGTATCAGTTTATGAAGCAGTGGCTCGGTATAAAAAAATACGCCAACAGCAAAGGCATACAGATTATAGGCGATATCCCCATATACGTCGCCGCCGACAGTGCGGACTTATGGTCGCACAGCGAACTTTTTGAACTGGGCAGTGACCTTAACCCCGTAACCGTGGCAGGGTGTCCGCCGGACAGATTCGACAAGCGGGGACAACTGTGGGGCAATCCCATATACGACTGGGAGCAACATACTAAGGATGGCAACAGATGGTGGATAGAGCGGATAAAACGGAATATGCGCCTTTACGATGTTATACGGCTTGACCATTTCAGAGGGTTTGAGAGTTTCTACTCCGTACCTGCCGACTCTGAAACTGCTGAAAAGGGAGAATGGCGAAAGGGGCCCGGTATTGAACTTTTTAATGCAATCAAAAAAGGATGTCCCCATGCAAAGTTTATTGCAGAGGATCTTGGGTTTATTACCGACAGTGTGAGGAAACTCCTTGCAGACACGGGCTTTGCGGGGATGAAGATTTTGCAGTTTGCCTTTGAGGGCACAGAGGATAACGTGTATCTCCCCCACAACTATACAGCCAACAACGTAGTCTACACCGGCACTCACGACAACCACACCGCCGCAGGGTGGGCAACCGCCGCGCCGCCGTCTGCGGTAAAGCGTATGGCAGAGTATGTCAACACGCCCCTATCGTGCAGAGAGGACGTATGCAGAAGCCTTGTGCATCTGGCGATGACAAGCGTTGCAGATACTTGTATCATACCTTTTTACGATTATCTTGAACGTGGTGACGAGTATCGCATCAACATCCCCGGCAAAGTGGGCGGACACTGGACGGTACGGTTTGACCGTGAGGATTTCAGCGGCGTACTTGTACGCAGAATATGGCATCTGACAAAACTCAGCGGTAGATTAAAGCACACGGGAGTCGAACCCCGCATGGTTTTAAAATGACAATTTGTGTTGATATTTCGTAAAATTCCTTGAAAATACGACAGCCTTGCGAGGACGACAAGTTGAAAGTGTGCAAATTTATAAATTTAAGGCATACGGTGTTCAACTCCCGTGTGCTTAGGCAGTTGCGTTAGTATCCGAACACGCCTAAAACAAGTAAAATAGCCGTTTTTCTATGTTGTCGGTCTTGAAATACGTCAGTATTCCTGCGACCTTCCGCCTTGAAAAACAACAATTTTTTTCTTGTTTTAGGTTCGAAGAATTTTCGGCGCTGAGTTTTTGCGACAATGCGAAGCAAAAACGGAGCAAATGCTGACGCATTTGCGAGTATTTTAATAATGCAGTGGCGTAAAAAGACGTGCCCAAAACGGGTTCGGATACTGACGCAACTGCCTATAATTATCAGAAAGGACAAAGCAAATGTTCAAAGAATATTTTGAGGAAAAACAAGGCAAACCCCTAAAAGACGCCGCCACAGACGAAGTTTACGGCGCGTTGCTCTCGTTTGTGCGGGAGGTGGCAGCCCAAAGAGGGTACAACACGGGCAAAAAGAAACTTTACTACATTTCGGCAGAGTTTTTAATCGGCAAGTTGCTGTCTAACAACCTGATAAACCTCGGCATATACAAAGACGTAGAGGAAGAACTTAAACAGGCGGGTAAGACACTGGCAGAACTTGAAGATTACGAAAACGAGCCGTCCCTCGGCAACGGGGGTCTTGGCAGACTTGCGGCGTGTTTTGCCGATTCTGCCGCTACGCTGGGGCTTTTTGCCGACGGGATAGGTCTTAACTATCACTGCGGACTGTTCCGCCAGAAGTTTAAGGATAACTGCCAGACAGAGGAGCCTGACTTCTGGATTACAGAGGACAGTTGGCTTGAAAAGACGGACAAAAGTTATACAGTTAAATTTAAAGACTTTTCCTTAAAATCTGTAATGTATCAACTCGATGTCACCGGCTACGGCAGTAAAAGTAACAGACTTAAACTGTTTGATACAGAAAGTGTTAACGAATCCGTTATAGGCAAGGGTATCGCCTTTGACAAAGGTGATATTGACTCTAACCTTACACTTTTTCTCTATCCTGACGACAGTGACGACAAGGGTAAGCGACTGAGAGTGTATCAGCAGTATTTTATGGTATCGTGCGGTGCGCAGCATATAATAGAGGAAGCGGTGGAGAGGGGCAGTACACTCTACGACCTGCCTGACTATGCGGTGGTGCAGATTAACGACACACACCCTGCAATGATAATACCTGAACTTGTACGTCTGCTGACGGAGAAGGGTATAGAATTTGACAAAAGCGCGGAAATTGTGCGAAAGGTTTGTGCCTATACCAACCATACCATTATGGCGGAGGCATTGGAGAAGTGGCCGGTGTCGTATATAGAGGATACTGTTCCGGAAATTGCGGAGATAATAAAACGCCTTGACGCCCTCATAGAGAAAAAAGGCGAAACCACCAAAATCATAATCGACGGCAAAGTACACATGGCGCACCTTGCCATTCATTATTCGTTCAGCGTAAACGGGGTAGCGGCGCTGCATACGGAGATTCTTAAAGAGACGGAACTTAAAGATTTTTATGCGCTTTACCCCGATAAGTTCAACAACAAGACAAACGGCATAACGTTCCGCCGATGGCTTATTGAGGCTAACCCTGATTTGACGGAACTTATACGCTCGGCAACGGGGGACGGCTTTACAACGGACAGTGACCGCCTCAGTGAGTTTGCGATGTATAAAGATGACAGGGGCGTTCTCTCTGCCCTTGCAGATATTAAGGCAATAAACAAACGGCGGCTCTGTGAGTTTATGTATAAAAACCGAGGAGTATCGCTGGTGGAGGATTCTGTGTTTGACATTCAGGCAAAGCGTCTCCACGAGTACAAGCGCCAACAGATGAACGCACTTTATATAATACAGAAATATCTTGAAATACGTCAGGGTATTCTCCCTAAACGCCATCTTACTTTCATATTTGCGGCAAAGGCGGCACCGTCGTATACGGCGGCAAAGGATATTATCCACCTTATACTGTGCCTGTCAAAACTTATAGCGGCAGACAGGACGGCATCTGAGTATATGACGGTAACAATGGTGGAAAACTACAACGTCACCGCGGCGGAAAGACTTATTCCCGCCTGTGATATATCGGAGCAGATTTCACTTGCATCAAAGGAAGCCAGTGGTACGGGTAATATGAAGTTTATGTTAAACGGTGCGCTCACCCTCGGTACGGCAGACGGTGCAAATGTGGAGATTGCGCAACTTGTGGGCAGGGAAAATATTTATATCTTCGGCAAAAGTTCCGACGAGGTTATATCGCTTATAAAAAGCGGAAGATACAACCCCCGCGGTATTTACAGCAAAAACCCCGCGATACGGGAGTGTGTTGACTTTATTACGAATGCGGAAATGCTCCGCACCGGCAGCGGCGAGATTTTAAGGAGATTGCAGAGCGACCTTATAAATAACGACAGGTTTATGACACTTGCCGACTTTGATGAGTACTGCTCGGCAAAGGACAGAGCCTTTGAAGATTATGAGGACAGAGAGGCGTGGTCAAGGAAATCGCTTATAAATATATCCTCTGCGGGGTACTTTTCATCGGACAGGACTGTTGCTCAGTACAACAGAGATATCTGGAAACTTTAAACACAACACAAAAGGCAGGAGCGAAATTAAATCGTTCCTGCCTTTTTGTATGTCATAAAGAAGGACAAGTTGAAATATATATGAGTAAAGACCGCCCTTAAAAAAGGAGTTGATTACTTGTTTTCTTTTTCCGCCGTAGTAGGCTATATTCTGGGGCTTCTGATTCTGTTTGTGGTTACAAAGATATTTTTCAAGCCCATAAAGTTTATCGTCAAAATCCTCGCCAACAGTGTGCTTGGTGGCGTTTTGCTGTATCTTTTAAACCTTATGCACCCGATTTTTGGCATCTACATAGGAATAAACCCCGTCACTGCATTAGTAACGGGGCTTTTGGGGATTCCGGGGATTTGTCTGCTTCTGATTTTGCAGATTATATTTTAATCGGGCTTTATAACGTCTGTACCCATATAAGGACGGAGCGCCTCGGGGATAGTTACGCTGCCGTCAGCGTTCTGGAAGTTTTCAAGTATTGCGGCAACGGTTCTTCCGATTGCAACACCCGAACCGTTGATGGTGTGCACAAACTGTGCTTTGTCGGTGGGTGATTTTTTATATTTGATATTGGCACGTCTTGACTGGAAGTCTAAAAAGTTTGAGCACGATGAAATTTCAACGTATCTGTTGTAGGAGGGCATCCATACCTCGATGTCGTATTTTTTTGCGGCGGTAAAGCCCAGATCGCCTACGCAGATGCTTACTACTCTGTAAGGCAGACCGAGTAATTGGAGAACTCTTTCGGCGTCTGCGGTGAGTTTTTCATGCTCCTCGGCAGAGGTTTCGGGAGTGGTGAACTTAACAAGTTCTACCTTGTTGAACTGATGCTGACGGATAAGACCTCTTGTGTCTTTACCGGCAGAACCTGCCTCTGCACGGAAACAAGCGGAATATGCCGCATATTTAAGGGGCAACTGGTCAGCGGTTAAAATCTCGTCACGGTGCATATTGGTAACGGGCACTTCTGCTGTGGGGATGAGGAAATAGTCGTTGTTTGTTTTGAATGCATCTTCCTCAAACTTGGGCAACTGGCCTGTGCCTATCATTGAACGGCGGTGTACCATATACGGCGGAAAAATCTCTGTATAGCCGTTGTCTGTATGGGTGTTTAAGTAAAAATTGATAACACTGCGCTCCAAACGTGAGCCAAGACCTTTGTAGAATGTAAAACGTGTACCTGTAACCTTGGCGGCTGTTGCGGCATCAAGGATTTTAAGGTCAGCGCCTATATCCCAGTGCGCCTTTGCTTCAAAATCAAACTTTCTCGGCTCTCCCCATCTGCGAATCTCAATGTTGTCCTCGTCGGTTTCACCGTCGGGGACTTCTGCATTGGGGATGTTGGGGATAGAGAGCATCTTTAAGGTAAGTTCCTCGTCAATTACGCGGATTTTTTCGTCGTATTCCTTTATTTTTTCGGAAATCTCTTTCATTTCCTTAAATATTTCTGTGGTGTCTTTGCCCTCTTTTTTGAGCGCAGGAATCTGTTTGCTCACCTCGTTCTGGCGGCTTTTGAGTTTTTCCGCTTCAAACAAAAGTTCGCGGCGCTCGGTGTCAACAGCCAAAACGGAGTCAATATCTATTTCCTCTTTTCTTCTGGCAAGGGCAGCCTTTACGTTTTCGGTATCTTCTCTCAGTCTTTTAATGTCTAACATAATCTTTCTTCCTTTCTATGTGTCTCATTTCATTATTTTGTCATAAATATATTTCTGTCCCTCATCAAGCAGGGAGGAGTCTACCTCTGACAGTAACTCCCGTGCCGTTTTGCGGTTGCCTTTGTCGTACTCTTTTAAAGCGGCAAAAAGTTTTTCGTTTGCTGCCGTAAGAGTTTCCTTTTCGCCTTTAACCTGCTCCGCCTCTGCAAGGACTGTTTCGTAATCGGCTTTTAATCTGGCGTTTTCTTCTCTTAATTCCGTATTGACACGCGTAAGTTCCGTAACACTTTTTTGCATACCTACTGTTGCGGTTTTGTGGGTTTCGAGTTCTTCTTCATAATTCTGTTGTGTAAGTCCTGCAAACAAAATCAGTATCAATGCAAAAGAAAAAAGTATAATGGTGTAAAACCATAAAAATTGAGTATTCTTTTTCATAAGCAACTCTTCCTTTGTAAAATAGTCTTTTGTACAGTCAAAATCTCCGTGTTTTCGGGAGGTTTATGTATTTCGTCATATTTTCCGTTTTAAGCGGATGTTTCTTCAAAACAACAAAAACTCCTTTTTGTTTGGTTTTGAGGGTTTAAATTGCGATTTAAGAGGTCGTTTTTTCGGAAGTGTTGAGTAATTTTACAATTCTTTCCAAATCTTCCGTGCCGTAATACTCTATCTCAATTTTTCCTTTTTTCTGATTGCCGGAGATTCTTACCTTGGTGCTGAAATAATTTGTAATCTTCTGTTCAAGTTCTTTGAACGCCAGTTTAACATTGATGTCTTCTTTTTTGGGGTTTTTAACCGGAGTAGGTTTTGATGAAAGTTCGCCTTCAAGTGCTCTTACGCTCATCTCCTCCGCAACCGCCTTTTCCGCTGCGGCGACAAGCCGTTTTTCATCATCGCACGAAAGCAGCACCTTTGCATGGCCGAAGGTGAGTCTGCCCTCTTGTACATAATCTATAACCTTGTCGGGGAGGTTTAATATTCTTAAACTGTTGGCAACAGACGAACGGCTCTTACCGAGTTTTTTGGATATCTGCTCCTGTGTCATACCGTAATCGTCCATGAGCCTCTTGTATCCCTTTGCTTCCTCAATGGGGTTAAGGTCCTGTCTTTGCAGATTCTCTACCAAAGACATCTGATAAAGTTCCTCTTTTTCCATATCGCGTACAATAGCGGGTATGGTTTTTGCTCCTGCAATCTTTGACGCTCTCCAACGTCTTTCTCCCGCAACTATACGGTAGAATCCGTTTTCCTGCTTATTTACAATAATCGGGGTTATAACTCCGTGCTCCGCAATAGACGCCGCAAGTTCAGCAAGTTTTTCGTCGTCAAATCTCGTTCTCGGTTGACCGACGTCCGGCTCTACCTCGGTAAGTTTAAGTTCAACTACATTCTCGCCCTCGGGCGCTGTTATAACACTTACTTCTGTATTGTGGGCAAAAAGCGCATCAAGACCTTTGCCCAATCCTTTTCTTGCCATTTATATCACCTCTTTATTTGCATTTATTATTTCCTCTGCCAGTTCCATATAACTGTCCGTACCCTTGCAGTGAGGGTCATAAACGTGTATCGGCTCACCGAAACTCGGTGCCTCGCTTATACGGACATTACGGGGAATAACAGTTTTGTACACCTTTTTGGGATAAAACTTTTTAACCTCGTCAGCCACCTGAATAGAAAGGTTGGTACGGGTGTCGAACATTGTAAGAAGTACCCCCTCGATGTCGATATCCTTGTTGAGGTTCCTCTTTACGTTGCGGATTGTACCCATAAGTTGGCTGAGTCCTTCGAGCGCGTAATACTCGCACTGGATGGGTATCATAACCGTATCTGCC